>RFQN01000112.1 GCA_009924965.1 Verrucomicrobiota bacterium | reverse complement strand
GCAAGCGGAAGCCGCCACCTTCGGCCAACCTAAGTGGGCCGAGCTCCCCGCCGGCTGGACGGCTGCACCGCCGAACGCCATGCGCAAGGGCTCGTGGCTCGTCGCCGGTCCTGGCGGCAGCAAAGGCGAAGTCGCCGTCACGGTCTTCCCTGGCAACGTCGGCGGCACCACCGCCAACGTGAACCGCTGGCGCGGCCAGCTTGGGCTCGCCCCGGCCACGGAGGCTGAGGTCACCGCCGCCGCCCAACCCGCCAAGGTCGGCGCCGACGCCGGCCAACTCTTCCGCTTCGACGCAACCGATGGTCAAAAAGCCATGGTCGCCCTCATGGTCCCGAAGAACGGCTCCACGTGGTTCTTCAAGTTCTCGGGCGATCGTGACGCCGTGAACGCACAGTCTGCCGCCTTCCTCAAGTTCCTCGCCGCTTCCCAAATCCCGTGAACGAAACCTTCCTCGCGAAAGCGAAATCCGGCTCCGCCTGGTTCAACTTCCTCGCTTCGCTGAAGTTGACCGTCTGGCTGCTGGTCGTCTCAATGGTGCTGATCTTGCTCGGCACCCTCGAACAGGTCCATTGGGGCGTCTGGCACGTGCAGAAGGAATACTTCAGTTCCTGGTACTGCACCTACCCGCTGAACGCCAAGTTCGGCCAAGGCTTACCGCTCCCGGGTGGGTTCCTCTTGGGCGTCTTGCTCGTCCTGAACCTCGTCTGCGCGCACTTCCGCCACTTCAAGCTGGGCGTCCGCCACACCGGCATCTCGCTCATCCATGGCGGCCTCGTGCTGCTGCTGATCGGCGGGTTCGTCACCGCCGCGTGCCAAGAAGAAGCCGCGATGGTCATCCCCGAAGGCGAAAGCCGGACCTACACCGAAGCCTTCCGCGAGTTCGAGGTCGCCCTCGTCGACCGCACCGATGCCGGGAAAGAAAAGGTCGTATCCATCCCCGATGCGTTGCTCCGTACGGTGACCGACCCCAAGGCGGAGCTCGCGCTCGCCGGCTCGCCCTTCCAAGCCAAGGTCCAGTTCTACTACCCAAACTCCATGCTCCGCGCGAAGTCGCAGATGCCCGACGGTGCCGATATCGCCGCCACGCAAGGCATCGCCACCCGTTCGCCCTTGGCGCTCAAGCGCTTACCCGAAAGCTTCAACGATAACGTCGGCAACGTCCCGAGCACGCTCCTGGAGCTCGTCGCCAACGGTCAATCCATCGGCGTGTGGTTGCTCAACGCCCAGCTGACGGAGTCCTTCCCCGCGCAGACGTTCGAGCACGCCGGCCGCAAATACGAGCTCTCGCTCCGCCGTGCCCGCACCTACCTGCCCTTCAGCGTCCGCCTCGACCGCTTCACGCACGAGAAGTACCCGGGCACCGAGATACCCCGCCGCTTCGCCAGCGACGTGACCATCCAAGCCGGGAGCGGTTCCTTCCCCTTCAACATCTCGATGAACCAACCGCTCCGCCACGGCGGCATGACCTTCTACCAATCCAGCTTTGGCAACACCTCCGCCGGCAAGGACATCAGCGTCCTGCAGGTCGTACGCAACCCCGGCTGGCTCCTGCCCTACATCTCCGTGTCGCTCATGTCCCTTGGCCTGCTGGTCCACTTTGGAATCTCGCTGTTCGGCTTCCTGCAACGCCGCGCCAAGAACGCCGCCACCGCCGGCCTCGTCGCCCTGCTGGCGCTGAGCCCGACGGAGGCCCGCGCCGCGCGCCGGCTCCTGGACGCGGCGGGCCTCGATGCCACGTCCATCGACACCCGTGAAATCGGCACGCTCCCCGTCCAGAGCGGCGGGCGCATCATCCCGCTCGAAACCTTGGCCACCGGCTCGCTCCTGCAGATGCGCGCCCGCCGCGAGATCGCCTTGACCGAACTCGAAGCCACGGCCTTCGGCCGCAAGCCGTCGACCTGGACGGACGCCGAGAAGGCGGACATCGCCAAGCAGCTCCCGGAAATCACCGACGCGATCAAGCAACAGCTGGAGAAGCGCCCCGTCCACCTCAAGGGCCGCACGCTCGCCGCCCACGACTGGCTGATCGAAGTCGCCTTCCGCGCCTCCGTCGCGCGCGTCCTGCCCACGTTCCGCGTCGACCACCCCGTCGTGCTCAAGATGATGGGGCGCGACCCCGAGAAGACCAAGTTCGTCAGCTGGGACGACATCCTCAAGAACAGCCAGGCGCTCACCGAAGCTTCGGGAAAGTCCCGCCAGCGCGCCCAGGCCGACCGCGACGCCGAAGACCGGGCCTTGCTCCAGCTCGAAGGCGCTGCCCGGCAATACGCCTTGCTGTCGATGACCTTCATGCCCGGCGACCTCCCGGCCGACATCCCGCCGCAACGCGAATACCAGGCTTGGCTCGGCGCCCTCAACCGCGCCGCCGAAGAGATGCAGAAGAACCGTGGTCCGACCGCGACCGCGCCAGCCTTCGACAAGGAACTGCAGGAAACGCTCCGCACCTTGGTGCAGCGCTACCAGGACTTCGCCAACGACGGCGCCATCCGCATCGTACCGCCTAAGGACCCAGAAACCACGACGGCCTGGGACAACCTCGGCACCTCCCTGCTCGCCGTCATCAACGACCGCGCCGCGCACCGCGCCGCCCTAGCTCCCGATGGCGTGCTGACACGTTACGCCCTGTTCTGCGTGGCTTGGCGCGAAGGCGACGACGACACCTGCCGCGACCAGATCCGAGCCTTGAATGCCTCGCTGGCCGGCCCGTGGTCGCCGAAGGCGAACGCCGAGACGACCTTCAGCCGCCTGCAACCGTTCTATTGGTTGCTCATGGCCTACGTGGTCATCGTGCTCCTCGTGCTCTGGGCTTGGGCCGCCGGCAGCGAAGGCCCGCGCAGCTGGGCCTACGCCATGCTCATCAGCGTCTTCCTCCTACACACGGTGGCGCTCGGCTACCGCATGTGGCTCCATGAACGCCCGCCGGTCACCAACCTGTACTCCTCCGGCATCTTCGTGGCCTGGGGCGCCGTCCTGCTCGGCGTGATCCTCGAACGCCTCTGGAAGAATGGCATCGGCGCCATGGCGGCCGGCCTCAGCGGCTTCCTGTCCCTGATCGTCGCCCACAACCTTGGGCTCTCGGGCGAGGACAACCTGGAAAGCGTCCGCGCCGTGCTCGACTCCAACTTCTGGCTATCGACGCACGTGACGACCGTGACCATCGGCTATTCCGCCACCTTCGTCGCCGGACTCATCGGTGCCATCCACCTCTGGCTACGCGCCTTCAAGGCCGACTATCAGGATGGCGACGCCCTGGCGCGCGCCGCCTACGGCATCCTCGCCTTCGCGCTCATCGCCAGCTTCATCGGGACGATGCTCGGTGGCATCTGGGCCGACCAAAGCTGGGGTCGCTTCTGGGGCTGGGACCCCAAGGAGAACGGCGCGGTGCTCATCGTCCTGTGGTGCGCCGTCTGCCTGCACGCCCGCTGGGGCGGCCTCGTACGCCGCGAAGGGCTCATGCAGCTGCTGGTCTTCGGCAACATCGTGACCGCTTGGTCGTGGTTCGGCACCAACCTCCTGGGCGTCGGCCTCCACAGCTACGGCTTCACGGAATCCGGCTTCTTCTGGCTCTGCGTGTTCGGCGTGTCGCAAGTGCTTCTGCTCGCCCTCGGCTGGCTCCCTGCCCGTCGTCGTGTCGAGCCCCTGCAGGCATGACCGACCAACCCGCCCCCGCTTGGTTCTGCGTGAAGTCCAAGCCTCGCCAAGAGGCCGTGGCCGTGCGCAACCTGCGGGCGCTGGGCGCGGTGGAACTGGTCTTCCCACGTATCCGTCGCACCCGGCGCGGGCACGACAAGAACCGCGAGGTCGTCGAGCCGCTCTTCCCGGGCTACATCTTCCTCCGCTACGACGCGGCCGAACTCAATGGCTCCGTCCGCAGCACCCGCGGCGTCTTGCATCTAGTCTCTAAGAATGGTCAACCCGTCGAAGTGGACCAGAAAGTGATCGACGAACTGCTCGCCCTCGGACCAGAAGCCATCCTGTCCGCGCTCGACGAACAGCTTCAGGTCGGCGCCAAGGTCCGCATCGTCCGCGGCATCTTCGCCGGCTCCGAAGGCGAAGTCCTCCGCCTCGAGACGCCGCAGAAACGCATCGCCGTGCTGCTGGCCTTGCTGGGCTCCGACCAGCCCGTCGAACTCTCCTCCGAAGACGTCGAGGGCCTGCCCGCCGACGCCTGAACCGTTTACGCCATGATCCACGACCAGCTTTCCCACGCCGCGCACTACGCCCGCCTGCACCCGGCCTTTCCGCAGGCGTTCGCTTGGCTGCAGGCGTTCGACCCGCAGACGCCGGACGGTAAGTATGAGATCGCCGGGCCTGACCTGACCGCTGGCGTGCAACGCTACACGACGAAGCCGGACGCCGAGAAGAAATGGGAAGCCCACGAGGTCTATGGCGACATCCAGGTCCTCTTCGCGGGCGAGGAGATTTGCGGCCACACCGATGTTCGCACGCTCACGGTGACTGAACCGTATAAGCCGGAGAAGGACGTCGCTAAATACGCGCACCCGAGCCATCCTACCACGCGGCTTCATTTCCGGCCCGGCACCTTCACGGTCTTCTACCCGCAGGATGGGCACCAACCCGGGGTCATGGTCGACCAGCCCAAGGAAGTCCTCAAGGTCGTCATCAAATTCAAGGTCTAGTCGGGAGGTTTTGCCTCGATTGCGTCCGGGCGGGTTCCATCGTGGTGCCACCCCACCCCGCCATGCGTTGCATCCTCGCCCTGTTGCTCTCATTCACGTTCGCCGCCGCCCAAGAGGCCACCCGCGTCCGTGACGTCATCTACCAAAAGCGCGATGGCTTCGCGTTGACGCTCGATGTCTTCAAGCCCGCCCAACCGAATGGCGCGGCGATGATCAAGATCGTCAGCGGCGGCTGGAACTCCAACCACAACGGCATCGGCGACGGCGGCTGGACAAAGGCCGGCTACACCACCTTCGTCGTGGTGCACGGCTCGCAGCCGCGCTTCCACATCGACGAAATCGTCACCGACGTGCAGCGGGCGGTCCGCTTCGTGCGCGCGAACGCCGCGACCTACGGCATCGACCCGAACAAGATTGGCGTGACCGGCAGCAGCGCGGGCGGGCACCTATCCCTTATGCTCGCCGTGAAAGGCGACGCGGGCAACCCGAAGGCCGCCGACCCGGTCGACCGCGTGAGCAGCGAAGTCCAAGCCGTCGCCTGCTATTACC
>RFQN01000111.1 GCA_009924965.1 Verrucomicrobiota bacterium | reverse complement strand
CCTTCGCCATCGGCCGACTCCAGTTTACCTTCGAGCAGGTGGCCTTCGCCGTCGAGCAGCACCAATGGGTCGCCACGGCGGGCGCGGAGGCTGCGGACCAAGTGGGCGCTCTCTTCGCCCGATAAGCGGAGGCGGGAGCCGGCGGCGGCTGTGCGCGCTTGCGCGGGGTCGATCCAGGCGCGGAGGGGGCTCATGCCAGTTGCGCCTCCGGGCGATCGTAAGACGGATCCCAATCCTTCCAGACCGGCTCGAAGCCTGCGGCGCGGAGCATCGCGGCGATCTCGGCGGGCGAGCGGCTATCGTCGATGGCGAACTGCTCGAGCGACGCGTCGCGCCCCTCGGAGTAGCCGCCCGGGTTGGTGTGGGAGCCCGCGCTCATGGCGGTGATCCCCAGTTTGCAGACCTGGTCGCGGAACGCCGGCCGTTCGCGCGTACTCAGCGTCAGCTCTAGTTCGCTGTTGAAGAGGCGGAACGCGCAGATCGCCTGGACCAAGTCGCGGTCGGTCATCTCCACCTTTGGCTCGATGTCGCCCTCGTGCGGGCGGATGCGCGGGAAGGAGACGCTGAAGCGGCTGCGCCAGTGCTTGCGCTCGAGCCACTGCAGGTGGAGCGCCGTGAAGAAGCACTCGGCCCGCCAATCCTCGAGGCCGAAGAGCGCGCCGAGCCCGATCTTGTGGACCCCGGCGGCGCCCACGCGGTCGGGCGCATCGAGGCGGTAGAGGAAGTCGGCCTTGCGACCCTTGGGGTGATGCAGGTTGTACGTCTCGCGGTGATAGGTCTCCTGGTAGACCAAGACCGCGTTGAGCCCATGGCGGCGGAGCTCGGCGTATTCCTCCGTTTCCAGCGGCTGGACCTCCATGGACAACGACGCGAAGTGTGGGCGGAGCAGGTCGAGGGCCGAGACGAAGAACGGCAAGGCCACTTTGGTCGACTCGCCGGTCAGCAAGAGCAGATGGTCGAAGCCCAGCTTCTTGAGCGCGCCGGCCTCGACGAGGATCTCACCCGGGCTGAGCGTGCGACGCGCGACCTTGTTGCCGGCGGAGAAGCCGCAATACGTGCAGACGTTCTGGCACTCGTTCGAGAGGTAGGCCGGCGCGAACAGCTGCATCGTCCGGCCGAAGCGACGCACCGTCCGCTCTTGGCTGAGCCGGGCCATCTCCTCGAGGTGCGGTGCGGCCGCGGGCGAGATCAGCGCCTGGAAGTCCTGCAGGTCGCAGGCCCCTTGGGCGGCGCGGGCGAGCGCGCGGCGGACGTCGCCATCGGTCTTCGCTTGCACGCCGGCCAGCACGTCATCCCACGGATGGGCGGCATGGACGGCGGCGAACGACATGAAGGAAGTCGGCGGGCAGCCGAACGGACTTAGAGCGAGGCGCTGTAGGCCGCGGCGTCGAGCAGCTGGGCGGCTTCGGCGGGGTTCTTCAGCTTCACGCGGATCATCCAAGCGCCGCCATAGGGCTCGCGGTTGACCAGGTCAGGCGAGTCGTTGAGGCCCGTGTTGGCCTCGACGATTTCCGCGGAGACCGGGCAGTAGAGGTCGGAAGCCGCCTTGACGGATTCCACGGTGCCGAAGACCTCGCCGGCGGCGAAGCTCTTGCCCACCTTGGGGAGGTCGACGAACGTCACGTCACCCAGCGCGGCCTGCGCGTGGTCGGTGATGCCGATGGTGGCGGTGCCGTCCGCCTCGAGGCGGATCCATTCGTGTTCCTTGGTGTAGCGGAGATTGGCGGGGACTTGGCTCATGGTAGGGTTATGAAGGCGAAAGGTTATTTCACGAACGGTTCGACCGAGACCTGCAGCGGTAGGCGCGTGCCGCGGATGTCGACCGTCAGTTCGGACGAGCCCGTGAAGCCGGCGGCGACGAGGGCCGTGCCGATGGGCTTGTTGAGGACCGGCGACAACGTGCCCGAAAGCACTTCGCCGACGGCGGTGTCACCTGCGAAGATGATGGCCCCTTGGCGGGCGATGCGGCGGTCGGCGAGGGAGAACATCACCACCGAAGAAGGCGGACCACCTTCGGCTTGGCGGCGGAGCGCTTCGCGACCGACGAACTGGGCCTTCGTGAATTTCACCGTCCAGCCGAGTCCGGCTTGGATGGGCGAGATCCGTTCGGAGATCTCGTGCCCGTAGAGCGGGTAACCCGCTTCGAGGCGCAGCGAGTCGCGGGCGCCGAGGCCGGCGGGTATGAGCCCGTGCGGTTTGCCGGCGGCGAGGAGCGCACGCGCGACCTTGGTCGCGGAAGCCGCGGGTAGGTAGATTTCGAAACCCGCCGAACCGGTGTAGCCCGTGCGCGAGACCACGCAGCCGGAAGCGCCGGCCACTTCACCGACCAGGAAACCGAAGCGCCGGATCGAGGCGAGCGGCAGCGCGGTCGTGAGCGCGAGGATCTGTTCGGCGCGCGGTCCTTGGATGGCGAGCTGGGCCCAGGCGGCGCATTCGTCGAGGACCTCGACCTTGGCGGTGCCGATGAGCGAGCGCATCCAGGCGATGTCCTTCTGCGCATTGGAGGCGTTGAGGCAGATCAGGAATTCCGTCTCGGTGAACCGGTAGACGATGAGGTCGTCGACGCAGCCGCCGTCGGGCTGGCACATCAGCGTGTAGCGGGCGGCGCCGGGCTTCAGCGTCGACAGCTCATTGGTCATGATGCGGTCGAGGAACGCCGCGGCATCGCGGCCGCGGATGCGCGCTTCGCCCATGTGGGAGACGTCGAAGAGCCCGGCCGCCTTACGGACGGCCATGTGTTCCTCGATGATGCCGGTGTATTGCACGGGCATCTCCCAGCCCGCGAAGGGCACCAAGCGGGCGCCGAGTTCGGCGTGGAGGTCGTAGAGAGGCGTGCGTGCGAGCGTTTCCGACATGACCTCAAGGTGCCGAGGTTTGTCGGCTCTTCCAACAAAAAAGCCCGGCGCGAGGCCGGGCTTCGTGGGGGCGGAACCGAAGGGTCTTACTGCGCGAATTCCTTGCGGAGCTCGGCGAGCTGAGCCTTGTATTCTTCTTCGGTGATGGCCTTGGTGCGGGCGCGCAGCTCGAGGAGGGCGACGCGGGTGTTGCGCTCGGCGTAGACGCGGCGCTTGGATTCGGCGATCGCTTCCTTGGCGCCCTTGGTCGCTTCGGCCAGCTTGGTCTCGGCGTCGGCGCGGGCGTCGGCGAGGGCCTTTTCCGTTGCAGCCTTGTCGGCGGCCTTTTCGGCGGCGGCCGTTTCCTTGGTTTCGGCGAGGGTCTTGTCCGCGGCTTCCTTGCTTTCCGCGAGGGCCTTTTCGGTGGCGGCGAGCTTGTCGTTGGCTTCCTTCAGCTTGGTGTTGGCTTCGGCGAGGGCCTTCTCGGCGGCGGCAGCGGCTTCCGCCTTGCTGTCGGCCTTGGCCTGTTCGAGTTGCTTGACCAGTTCGGCGGCCTTCTTGTCGGCGTCATCCTTGGCGGTGGCGAGGGCCTTGTCGGCGTTCGCTTGGGCTTCGGCGAGAGCCTTGTCGGCGGCGGCCTTGGCATCGGCGAGGGCCTTGTCGGCAGCTTCCTTGGCGGCGGCGGCGGCCTTCTCGTTGGCGGCCTTCACGTCATCACGTTCCTGGGTGGCCTTACCGACGGCGGCCTTCTGTTCTTCGAGGGCCTGCTGGATGGAGGCGAGCTGCTTGGCGGCTTCGGCCTTGGCGTTTTCGACGCCGGTGTTGGCGATCTTGGTCAGTTCCTCGTTGCGGCTCGAGAGGGCCTTGAGGACGTCCTGGGAATTCTGCTGGGCGGCGGAGAGGGCGGCCTTCTCGGCGTTGAACTGGGCTTCCAGTTCGGTCACGCGTTCGGCGGCGGTCTTGCCGTTCGTGAGGCCACCGCGGGCGGCGGCGAGATCGGCTTGGGCCTTGGCGACCTTGGCGTCCGAAGCGGCGAAGGCGGCGGCGACTTCCGCCTTGGCGGCGGCCACCTGCTGGGCGAGTTCGTTGGCGGCGACGATTTCAGCGCGGGTCTCGAGGGCGACGCGGCGCTGTTCGAGTTTGGCGAGCGTGATGGCGGCTTGGGTGGCGGCGCCGGAGTCGCGTTCGGCGAGGGCGGCCTTGAGGGACGCTTCGGCTTCGGTGATCTTGGCTTCGGCGGCGGCATCGGTGCCCTTGGCGGCTTCATTGCGGGCGTCGTCGAGGGCCTTGCTGATGGCCTCGAGCTTGGCCTTGGAAGCGGCTTCGCGCTGAGCGAGGGCGGCCTTCACCTTCTGGGAGGCTTCGACCACGGCGGTGATGTCGTTCTTGAGGGAGCTGGAGGCTTCGAGGGCTTCGCCGTTCGCCTTCTTCACCAGGCCCTTGAATTCGGCTTCATCGCCTTCCGGGACAGAAGCTTCGCCGGCGGCCGGCAGCTTGGTGAGGGTGATGTTCACCTTGGAGGGGAAGCCGAAATCGAGGGAGCCCTTATCGTTCGTGCGGAGGGCAGGCTTCAAGTAGGTGACTTCCGGGGAGAAGCCGCCCTTGCCCACGGCGAGTTCGTAGTTGGAGTTGCGCTCCAAGGTGACGGTCGTCGGCGTGCGGCCCACCGGAACGCCGTTCAGGCGAACCGCGGCGCTCGGCGGGTTCGAGGTGACGGAGATCGTATCAACGAGCGCGGGGTCAACGGAGGTCGTGCAACCAGTGATGCCGGCGCAAAGAACGAGGAGGGATACGGAGAGACGCATGGTGCGGGGATAGGAGGGCGATTTTCCGTTGAAAATCACACAGGGTTCAACCCCTAAAACGACCTTCGGCCCAAGGTTGACAGGGTCGGTCGCCCGAAAAGACTCCTCTACCCGAGGGAGTCGCCAGCATAGCTCAGTTGGTAGAGCAGCCGCCTTGTAAGCGGCAGGTCATCGGTTCAAGTCCGATTGCTGGCTCCCTAGGTCTCTAGCCAAGGCTGCCCTGGGGGCTGCGGCGCAGGGCGTCGGCGGTGCGGACGACCCCGCGCAAGGCTGCGACCTCGTGCGCGCGGACCATCGCGCACCCCTGGGCGATGCCCCAGGTAAGGGTGGCATGGTGGGCGGCTTCGCGTCGGAGCGGGTCGGGCTCGTCCAAGACGAGGCCGAGCGTGGATTTACGGCTGGTGCCGAGGAGGACCGGGAAGCCGAGCGCGACCACTTGCGAGAGGTTGCGCACCAGCATCAGGTTTTGGCTCGGCGTCTTGCCGAAGCCGAAACCGGGATCGGTCCAGAGCTGTTCTGGGCGCACGCCTGCGTGGCGGGCGAGGTGGAGCGAGCCCTGCAGGTCGCGCAGGAAATCAGGCCAAAAGTCCTTATAATCAGGCTCTTTTCGCCGATGCATCAGGATGAGCGGGCAATCCGCAC
>RFQN01000012.1 GCA_009924965.1 Verrucomicrobiota bacterium | reverse complement strand
GGCCGTCTCTCGGCCGACCTCCGCCGCTACGACCTCGCCAAGCTGGCCGACGCCCTCGACCCGATGGCCGACATGGACTTCGAGTTCCTCGGCGTACAGACGATGTACGACCGCTACCTGATCATCGACAAGACCGCGCGCCCCCACCGCCGCCTCGAGACCCCGCAGTTCTTCTGGATGCGCGTGGCCATGGGCCTCTTCCTCCGCGAGGAGAAGAACCGCGAGGAGTGGGCCATCCGCCTGCACGCGCTCTACAAGTCCCGCCGCTTCTGCAGCTCGACCCCGACGCTCTTCAACTCCGGCACGCTCCACAGCCAGCTGTCCTCCTGCTACCTCTACAAGGTCGACGACACCATCGAGTCGATCATGATCCGCGGCATCGCCGAGAACGCCTTCCTCTCGAAGTGGGCCGGCGGCCTCGGTGGTTCCTGGACGGCCGTGCGCGGCACGGGCTCCCACATCAAGGGCACCAACGGCGAATCCCAGGGCGTCATGCCCTTCCTCAAGCTCCACAACGACCAGCTCGTCGCCGTCAACCAAGGCGGCAAGCGCCGCGGCTCCGGCTGCGCCTACCTCGAGACCTGGCATAACGACGTCGAGGACTTCCTCGAACTGCGCCGCAACACCGGCGACGACCGCCGCCGCACGCACGACATGAACACGGCGAACTGGATCCCCGACCTGTTCATGAAGCGCCTCCGCGACCGCCAGAACTGGACGCTCTTCATGTCCAACGAGGTCCCCGACCTCCATGAGTCCTTCGGCGCCGACTTCGAACGCCGCTACGTCGCCTACGAGCAGAAGGCCAAGGAAGGGAAGATCTTCGGCAAGGCCATCCCCGCCGTCGAGCTCTGGAAGAAGATGCTGAACATGATCTTCGAGACCGGCCATCCGTGGATGACCTTCAAGGATCCCTGCAACGTGCGTTCGCCGCAGGACCACGTGGGCGTCATCCACTCGTCCAACCTCTGCACCGAGATCACGCTCAACACCAGCGCCGACGAGACCGCGGTCTGCAACCTGGGCTCGGTCGTCCTCGACTCCCACCTGGATGCGGCCGGCAACATCGACCACGCCAAGCTCGCCGAGACCGTCCGAGTGGCCGTCCGCGCGCTCGACAACGTCATCGACATCAACTTCTACCCGACCAAGGCCGCGGAGGTCTCCAACCTGCGCCACCGCCCGGTGGGCCTCGGCGTGATGGGCCTCCAGGACTGCCTCTACCGCCGCGACGTATCCTTCGCCTCCGAGGCGGCCGTCGAGTTCAACGACGAGATCATGGAAGCCGTGGCGTTCTACGCCTACGAAGCGTCCTCCGACCTCGCCGGCGAGCGCGGCGCCTACAGCACATACAAGGGCTCCAAGTGGGACCGTGGCCTGCTCCCGCAGGACACCGTCGACCTCCTCGAAGCCGAGCGCGGCGAGAAGATCGAAGTGAAGCGCGGAGGCCTCCTCGACTGGGCCCCGATCCGCGCCAAGATCGCCAAGCAAGGCATGCGCAACTCCAACGTCCTCGCCATCGCGCCGACCGCCACGATCTCCAACATCGTCGGCAGCTCGCCGTGCATCGAGCCGACCTACAAGAACCTCTTCGCGAAGAGCAACCTGTCGGGCGACTTCATCGAGCTCAACAGCAGCCTGGTCCGCGACCTCAAGAAGCTCGGCCTCTGGAACCAGAAGATGGTCGAGCAGCTCAAGTACTTCGACGGCGAGCTCAAGGAGATCCCCGAGATCCCGCAGGCCCTGAAGGACAAGTACATGACGGCCTTCATCATCGACTACAAGTGGCTCATCGACGCCGCCGCCCGCCGCCAGAAGTGGATCGACCAGGCGCAGTCGCTCAACCTGTTCCTGCCGCGCGCCGAACTCAAGGCCCTCTCCCACATGTACCAGTACGCCTGGCGCACCGGTCTCAAGACGACCTACTACCTCCGCACGCTCGGCGCCTCGAACATCGAGAAGGCCACCGTCGAAGTGAAGAAGGTCGACGCGGCCTCGGCTCCGGAGAAGAAGGTCTACACCGAGGCCGAGAAGAACGCCTGCTCCATCGAGGCGATGATGAACGGCGGCACTTGCGAGGCCTGCCAGTAAGCCACGCCTAAAGCGCGTTCCCCCAGGGCGGCCGAGTGGCCGCCCTGTTCGTTGGGGGCGGTCGTAGGGTTGCCTTTTCGGGTCGGACGGCTTCCATCGCCCCATGTCTTCCTCTCTGCTGACCTCCGCGGGCGAAGTGCTCATCCGGACCCGTGATGAGTCCTTCGCGGAGCTGGCCCGGCGCATCAACGCCTTGGCCGCCCGCGGCCCCGCCACGGTCGCCCTCAGCGGCGGTTCTACGCCGAAGGCCTTCTATGCTTGGGCGGTGGCGACCAAGGCCCTGACCCCGCAGGCCTTGGAACGCATCACCTGGCATGTGAGCGACGAACGCTGCGTGCCCCAGTCGTCGGACGATTCCAATTTCGGGCACGCTGCCCGTGGCCTGCTGGATCCTTTGGGGGTCCCCGCCGCCCGTCGTCAGCCTTGGCCGGTGGACCTGGCTCCCGCCGCCGCGGCGGCCGCCTATGAGCAGGCTTGGCAGGCCCAGCCTGGCCGCGCCTACGACCTTTGCGTGCTCGGCCTAGGGGATGACAGCCATATCGCCTCCTTGTGGCCGCAGTGCCCCCTGATCGGGGCTCCGGCGCTGCCGCGCTTCGTCGCGACCGAGTGGCCGGGCCGCGGCTGGCGCCTGACCATCACGGAGGCGGGCTTGGCGCAATGCGGCGCGGTCGTCGTGCTCGTGAACGGCAAGGCCAAGGCCTCGGCCTTGCTCAGCGTCTGCGCGGGTGAGTTCGAGCCGGCGCGCCATCCTGGCCAAGTCCTGCGCGCGTTGGCGCACAAGGTCACTTGGCTGGCGGATGCGGAAGCGGCGTCGGCGCTTTAAGCGGTGCCGGGTTAGTCTCCACGACGGTTTCCTTGGGCAAGGGCCCTTGCGCCGCGAGGCCGGGTCCGACCACCATGATGAAGCGGCGGGCGGGCGTCAGGATCGTCTTCGTCGCGCAATCCGGCAACCATTTCGGACCGTCTTGGTAGTCGAGCGTGAGATGGGCGCTGGTGCGCTCGGTCGCGACGAAGGGCAAGACGCCGGATTGGCCTGGGTCGACCTCGCCGACGGCGTCGTTCAGGCGGCAACGGAGGCGTTTATCCGACAGGTTAAGCAAGCAGGCGGAGCCCCAGGGGAATGCTTCCACATCGGCGGGCACGAGCCAGGCCCGCATCGAAGCCGGGTGCTCCCCTTGCATCACCAAGATGAAGCGTCGGCCGGTTTTCGGCAGCGGGAACGACGCCACGCGCTTTGCCGCCGGCTCATGGGCGACCCAGAGCTCGACCGCGTCGCAGGGTGGGACGATGGAGTTGGCCACGATGGCGCCGGCTTGCGCCTGCAGCGGGATGGCTTGGTGCGTGGGTTGCGTGACGAGGTGGACCTTGCCGCCGGGGACGCCGCTCCAGCAGGCTTGGAAGATCAAGGAGCCCTGGGCGGCCGCTTCGATCTCGGGGCGCGCCGGCGAGGCTTCCTCGGCGGACAGGCCCGCGAGCGCAAGCAGGTAGAGCCCGAGCAGCCTCATTTGGCCGCAGGTTTTCCGTTGGTGGGCGCGGGCGTCGCCGGAGCAACCGGCTCCACGCTTTCGATGCTCCGGCTCTCGAACAAAGGCCGGCCGTCGGGGGTGTTTCCCGTCAACAGCACGAAGACCAGCGAACGGCGGTTGGGCCGGCCGGCGATCTTGGTGCCTAAGATAGGTTCGAGGCTGCCATTCGCGAGCACCGCCGTTAATTGGATATGGCTGGTCTGGCGTTCGCGGAAGACGATGGGGAGCAGGTCGGCGCTGCCCGGCGCGAGGCGGAAGGCCTTGGCGTCGATCTCGCCCGTCAGCGTTGCGGCGGAAAGGTTGACCACGCGGATGGAGCCGTACGGAAAGCGGCCGGCCCCGTAGTCGAAGGCCCGGCCAGCGCAGGAGCCATCGGGAGCCATCAGCAGCAGCACGCCGACATCCGTGGAGTCCGGCAGCGCCACGCTGGCGAACGGGGCCCACTCGTCGGCTTTTTCTTTCTTCGCGGCTTCGGGTTTGGCCTTGGCGTCTGGCTTGGGGCTGGGGGTCGCGCCGGGGGCGTAGAGCTTGTCTGGGTCGAACGCTTCCACCTTTTGCGCCGCACCTTTCTTGCGCACGATGGTCAGCTGGGCCGCGCCGTGGTATTCTTTCGTCAGGTCGAGGTTCATCTCCAACGCGACGATGGGCACGATTTCCTTGCCTTGGACGATGGCGAGTTCGACGCGCTCCGACGGATTGGCCCACCAAGCGAGCCGCAAGGTGCATTTGCGCTCGGGCGGCGGCTCAGGCGCGGCGCCCACGGCAAGCGCGGTGAGCATGAAGAGAAAGAGACGCATGCGTTCAGATGTCGGAGTCCCGGAGCCAGCGGACGGAGGTGATCTTGAAGCGTCGGCCCAGCAGGTTGTTGACGCGGTGGGCGTCCTTGTTGCGCACCCAGCGTTCCATGATGGGGCAGGTCGCGTAATTGGTGATGGTAGGGGAACGATAGCCGCCGAAGCCGCCGCCGCCGCCGAAATTGTCGCCGGCGCTGCTGCTGCCTGCCGGGACGGCGATCGTGCTGCCTGCGGGCAAGGCGCCGATGGCCACGGTCGGCTCCCGGTCATCGGGGATGAGCAGTTCCGGCATGCGTTGCACGGTCAGTTCGACCCAGGCCTTGCCGACGACTTCGCCGCGCGGGTTGAGGCTCTCGCCGTAGGCTCGGACGACGAAGGTGTCGCCGCGGACGGTGAGGGAGGGCCCGATGGCGTTGAGGACCTGCATCTGCAGGAGGTGGGAATGGGAGCCTGCCTGCGAGGGGAAGGCGCCGGTGCCTTGGGCGTTGCTCGCCATCGAGTAGGCTGCGGGGTCGAAGGCCTTGGCTTGCGGGAAGCGCCCTCCAGGGACCGTCGACTTGGTGGCAAAGCCTTCCTTCATCTTGCCGGACGCGACCGCGTAGTCGTTCAGGCCGGAGGCGTCGATGGCCGCCTGCAACGGGCCCTTCAGGCCGGTGGCTTGGTTGGTGAGGCGGCGATTGACGAAGTCCGCGATGCTCATGAAGGGCCCCCGCCGCCGCACCTCGAGGACGATGTTGTCAGCGAGCTTGTCGATCTCCGCGTCGGTCAGGCTATGGAACTTCAGGCCCCAGTACGAGCCGGCTCCTTGGACGTCCGTCGTGTTGGGCGGGAGGCCGAAGCGGCTGAAGACCGAGGTGCCTGGCGTATCCACGCCGCGGAGGGAGGTCAGCATCAGCCGCCAGGCTTCCTTCGACGTGGAGTTCACGTTGAAGGCGCCGTCGTACAGGAACTGTTTCGCGACGCGCTCAGGGCGGGCGGGGACCTCGCCGGCCGGGCGCGGCGAGGAGGTCGGCTTACGGTAGAAATCGTTCTTCAGCTCGGTGTCGCTGCGGCTATCGCTGAAGCGTCCCCAGACCAGGCGCTTGTTGGCGAGGGGCTTGTTGCCGAGGGCGAGGTCGTCCCAGACGTCGGCGAGGCTCGCCTTCTGGTTGCCGGCCGTGACGACGCTCGGCGCTGGATTGCGCGTGGAGACGCCGCCGGCGAACACGTTGCGCGCGACGTTGGGCATGGCGGCGTTGGCGCCTGAGAAGTAGTAGCGGTCCCAAAGCGCGAGGTTGGCGAGGAAGGCGCTATCCGTACGGATGGTCGAGGTGTTGCCGTTGTCCGTGCCGAAGTCCGCCGTGCCGTTGTCGACCGTCCGGATGGGGGTCACGCAGGAGTTCGGCCAATAGAGCGTCATCGTGGTGCTGGGCAGGCCGATGTGCGGGAAGCTGTTGCCGACGGTGTAGGCGGGCTGCGTCGCGTAGGTGCCGAACTGCACATGCCCGAGTCCGGTCAGCGAGAGCAGCGGACGCTGGGGGACTTCGAAGAGCACGGTCTCGAGGCGCCCCTCGTTGAGCTTGTAGCTGTTGCCGTAGTAGCCCTTGTTGTCGGACGTCATGTCCACGGGCGTGAACGAGCCGGGGTCCTGGTAGAAGCTGAGGATCATCGGCGGTGACTGCAGGGAGTCCGCGTCCCAGTCGCGCGGGTCGGTCGCGTCGTAGCGCATGTCGGCGACGAGCGGGGAGGCCGTGCCGGCGCCGACGCCGCGGCCGTCGCCGAGCGAGAGGTTGTCGACGTTGCGGGAGTCGGCGGGCGAGCGCCAACGTAGGTCCATGACCCCGACGAACGTGCGTTCGATGTAGGGTGCCGAGGCGGTCTCGCCGGTCCGGGTGATGGTCTTCTGGGCGAGGACCTTGCGGGCGGTGATGGCATCAGGGTAGAAGCAGGTGAAGAACCCCGTCCGGTTGATGAGGCCTTCGTCGGAGCCATCGCACTCCGCATAGTTCTCGCCGCCCCAGACCTTGGTCAGCGGGTAGGTCGTCGACCCGTTGTCCCGCTTGTAATGCATCAGGTTGTACTGGATGAAGAGCCCGTCCCAGTAGCCGCCGGAGGCGTCGTTGCCGTTGGCGTTGGACGCGGAGGTCGGCACCCAGGCCGCGTACATGCGGCTGACGAGGGGGTAACCCCCCGTGGCGGTGGTCACGCTGCCGCTGTCGCCGAGGATGCGGTAATAGTGGCGGGCCTTGTCGGGGTCGTAACTGCGGCCGGACTTGATGATGGAGGCCCCGTTGTTGGAGAGGCTGGTGTTCGTCGAGCCCTCGCAGCCGATGACGACGATTTCGCCGGGATTCATGCGCAGGACCGCGCCTTCGTTGGCGACCCAGCGGACCGCGAACGAGCGGTTGAAGCCGTTGGTCTGCGGGTAGAAGACGCCGTTGGTGAACGACAACCCGTTGGTGTTCACGCCGCTGAGGTTCAGGGCCTCTTCGGCGCCGGTGCTAGGGTTGATGCGCGAGAAGGTCAGCGCCAGCGGGTAGTATTTGTTGAAGTACGCGCCGAAGCCCGTGAATTCGAGCGCGACGTTGTAGGGGTTGTGCAGCGTGATGATCGGGTCGAAGGTCACGCCCAACGTGTCCTGGTTGTAGATCACGCCCCAGCGTTGGGTATGGCGCAGGATGGTCGGCGCGAGCTTCATCGCCGTCGGCTGCGGGAACTGGCCGCCGCCGGTGGACCACCAGACCTTGGAGAACTGGTGGGGTTGGTAGGTGGTGCGGACCCAATTGCCGCCGCCGTAGTTGAGCATGCGGGCCTTGCGGTGCAGGATGCCGGCGTTGTATTTCTCCCCGAGGTAGGTCGGGCCCGAGGGGTCGCCGATGCAGCTCCAGCCGGTCACGCCCGAACTGTAGGTGAACGGTTCGGCGGTGCGGGCGAACCACGCGTCGGCGGAGCTCGCCGGTTGGCCGCGGGCCCCGGTCGTCTCGAGCTCACGCTTGTACAGGCGGTAGAAGTTGCGCATCAGCAGCCAGGTCGGGCCGCGCACGGTCCAGTCGTCGCCGGTGTAGTCCTTGGCGCCATTGGCGTAGGTGCCGGCCGCGGGGACTGATCGCGGGCCTTGGTCGATGAGCGCTTGGTTGGAACCCATGGGCGGCGGGACCGCCGACGGTCCGCTGGTGTTGTTGGGGATCGGTGCCTCGAAGACGAAGCCGAGCTTGTTGCTCGTGTCGCCCCATTCAGCGAACGACGGCGTGTTGGCCGCGGTGAAGCCGAACGCGCCCGCCAAGTTAAGCACGTTGCGGTCGCTTGGGCTCCCGGGGCTGTCGTGGAACTCGCCCAGCAACTTGAAGTCCTCGTGCGGCAATTCGAAGGCGATGGACAGGTCGGTGCGCAGGCCGCCGTTGTAGGTATCGGACAGCACGCCGAAGGAGCGCAACGTGACGTCCCCATAGTATTTCGCGACGGTGTCTGCGGCGAGGGCGCCGTTGACCGCGTTGCCGGTCACGCCGGAGGCCCATGCCCCGAGGTCGCCCCCGGAACTCACGTACGATAGCTTGGAGCCGCCCACGGTGGCGATGTCGGCGTCGGACCAAAGTTTGAAGTTCGGCCAAGCGAGCGCGGTGGTTCCGCCGAGCGTCTCCTGACCGGTGCGCCGCGCGGCGGTGTAGAGGAAGCCCTTGTCCCAGGGGTTCGGCGAGCTCGTGTAGGTC
Organism: Verrucomicrobiota bacterium; assembly: GCA_009924965.1. Lineage (GTDB taxonomy): Bacteria > Verrucomicrobiota > Verrucomicrobiia > Opitutales > UBA953 > UBA953. The sequence continues at coordinate 7,746 of RFQN01000012.1, read as the reverse complement.
TCCGCGAGGTTGACCTTGGCCTTGATGCTTTCATCGCCGGTCCACCAGGCGTAGTTGCCGAGGGCGGCGTCATTGGCGCCGACGCCGGGCAAGGGCAGGGGCGGGATCTTGACTTGATTGTCGGTCTTCGGGTCGCGCGCGATGGTGCCGTAGGCGAGCAAGGGCACGGTGCGGACGGAGGTGCTTGCGGCGGTGCTTGAGCTCTTCAGGAGTTGATCCATCGCGAGCGCCTCACTGGTCTTAAGGAGGCGGTTTGGCGCCATGTTCCCTACGGCCAGGCCCGTGCTGGGGTCGGCGGAGACGAGGTAGCCGAGGAACAGGCGATTGTCGGGGTCGGTGACCGCCCAGTCGCGCACCTTCGATTGGTCGGCGCCGCCGGTGGCCCAGACGCCGGTCCACGCGCGTTTGTCCACCGCGATCGTCGTCGTCGCTTTGCTTTGCAGGTAGCTATTCAGCGCTGTGCCTGGCTTGGTGCCGTCGAGCAGGTCCATGCGTGCGGTCACGCGTTGGTCGTGGCCGGCTAAGGCTTGCAATTGCGCGACGGCTAACCGGCCGGCGACGACCGCGTTCAGGCGGGCCCGCACGTAGGCGGAGTGCGTGGAGGCCAGCCGGCTTTCGACCTGCAGGAACGCCGCGAGCACGATCACCAGCATCACCATCGCTGCCATGATGGTCAGCGACAGGACGAGCGAAAAACCTCGCTGGGGCGATCGGGGCATGGGTAACGATTTAACCCTGCCATGGGGTGAGTCCAAGGGGAAACGAAACGGCCTTCAGGCTAATGCGTGAAGGCCGTCATAAAGCGCTGAGCCGAGATTATTTCGTCGGTTTGGCTGAGGGCTTTGCTTCAGCCTTGCCCTTGCCGTTGCCGCTTGGCGCGACGGGCGGCGGCACGCCGTTCGGGTAAGGGTTCACGTCCAAGATGCATTGGGTCTGGTAGCGTTCGTCTTCCGTGCCGTTCTTCTCGACGATGAAGAAGAGCGTCCGGAACGTTTTGTTCAGGATGACCTTGGTCGAGTAGAGCACCTTCTGCTGGCCGTCGGCTTCCAGCGCGGCGACTGCGATCGCCGCGGTCGTCCGCTCTTCGAATTTCTTGGGGCAGTGGCCGACCTGGCCAGGCTCCGTGAGGAAGACCGACCCTTCTAGCGAGCAGGCAATGCGCGCGCGGGAGAAGTTGACGAGCTTGAGCGTTCCGTAGGGGAACGTCTCCAGGCTGAAGTCGAAGGTCTTCGTGAAGCACGTGTCATCGGTTTCGTTCGGGAGCAGCAGCACGCCGAGGTCAGTGTCCGTGGGGTTGAGCGCGATGGTCGCGTACGGGACCCAGCCGAACTTCGGTTTACCGTCCTTCTCGGTCTCGCCGGTGGTGACCTTCTTCAGGAGCACGGCGTTCACGTCGCCCTTGTAGTCGATCGGGTTGCTGAGCGACATCGGGTTGGGCGAGACGGGGATGCGTTCGCGTCCCATCTGTAGGGCGAGTTCCGGCACCTTGCGTGGGAAGTTCCACCAGGCGAAGCGGAGCGCGCAATGGCGCGATTCGGCCTTGGGGGTGTCGGCCGCGAGCGCCGGGAGCGCGCTACAACAGGCGAGGAAGAGGCAAAGACGGAGCAAAGGCATGGGCTTAGATTTCGTTCGCGCTCAACCAGCGCGTCGTCGTCGGCTTGAAGCGGCGACCGAAGAGGCGGTTGATGTTGCCGGTTTGGGCGGTCCCCGTGGCGAGGGGGTTGCGTTCGAAGTGGTCGACGATGGGCTTGGTGTCGTACTCCGATGTCGGGGAGCCATCATTGTTGCGGTAGTACTGCTTGCGGCGGTTCGGCTCGACCCACGCCGGGCCGACGAACTCGGTCGTGCGTTGGACGATGACTTCGACCCACGCCTTGCCGATGGGGTTGCCGGCGTTGTCGAGGGCTTCGCCGTAGGCGCGGACCACGAACGTGTCGGAGCGGGCGGTCAGGTTCGGCCCGATCGAGTTCAGCACGTCCTTCTGCGTCACGATGCCGGGGGCGCCGAGCCCCGCGATGGCAGAGCCCTGGTTGTTGTCCTTGCTGAGCGAGCGCAGCGTCGGGAAGCGGTCTTGGGCGGGCAGCGGGAGGTAGGGGTCGGACATCGGCGCGCCCGGGACGGCCGTGAACGTGCCGCCGGCGTTGCTGATGGCCTGGTCGTTGAGGGTGGTCGCATCGATGGCGGCCTGCAGCGCGCCTTTGAGGCCGAAGTTATCCGAGGCGATGAGGCGACGGTTGACGAAGTCGGCCAAGGACATGAACGGACCGCGCTTACGGACTTCCTTCACGACCGCGGCCGCCAAGGTGTCGATCTCCGCGTCGCTGAGTTCGCGGTAAGCGATCCAGGGGTTGTTGGCCCCATCGTTGTTGCCGAAGGCGCGGGCGAAGCGGGTGAGCGCGGTGCCCGTGGAGAGGCCGGCGGCGTCCGGTAGCTTCTGGCCACGCAGCGAGCCGAGGACGGCTTTCCAGGCCGCCTTCGAGGTCGAGTTCACGTTGAAGCCGCCATCGTAGAGCGCGTTGGTCGGGATGTAACCGGGATGCGGGAAGACGAAGGGTTGGCCGCCGGCCGCCGGCGTGTAGGCCACGCGCTTGTTGGCGAGCGGGTTGCTGCCCTTGTCGAGCGCGTCCTTGATGCCGGCGATCTTGGTGAGGTCGGTCACGCCGTTCGCCGTGAGGGCGAGGGCTTGGTCGGCCTTCACCTTCGGGTCAATCGGCAGGTTGGGGCCGCTGGGCCAGGACGCGGCGGAGTCGCTGTAGGAAGCGACCTGGGCGTTGAGGCCGCTGAAGAAGTAGCTGTCCCAGAGCGCGAGGTTGGCCGCGAACGCGTCGTCGGTGCGGACGTTGGCGTTATGGCGCACGATGTTCGATCCCATGGCCTTGGCCACGTAGCCGTGCTCGATGACGGCTTCTTCGCCGCCCTTGGTGCCGGGCCAGTCGCAGACCTTGGTCAGGTTCTTGATGCCGGGGTGGGCGAAGGACGCGCCCACGGTGAGGTCGGCTTCGGTATCGGCCTGCGCGGTGGCGGCGTCGCCGAGCTGCGACAGCGAGAGCAGCGGGCGGCGCGGGATCGGGAAGAGCACCACGTTGGTGCTGCCGCCTTGGCCCACGAGCACGCTCTTGCCCCAGTAGCCGCGGTTGCGGCCGGAGCTGTCGAGGTCGTACATCTTGTTGACGCCCAGTTGGTCGACGGCGCGTTGGCTCATGATCCAGCCGGCCGGCGCGTGGGTCTTGCCGTCGTAGCCGAACATGAAGGCCTGCGAGGCGCGCGTGCTGAAGACGTAGGGAGACATCGGCGCGGAGCGCATCTCTTCGGGCGTCTTCATGCGGTCGAAGTCGCCGCTGGGGACGTAGCTGCTGTTCTGCGGATACCAGTTGTTGCCGGCGTAGGTTTCCTTCGCCCCGCGCGCCAGCATGTCCAAGATGAAGAACTTCTGCTTGTCGACGGCGGTGCCGGCGTTCGCCCAGGCGGCCTGGTTCTGGCCAGCGAAGCGCAGGATCGTGACCGGCGGGAGCTGGAGCGAGCGCGACCATTGGCTGCCGAAGCCCTGGACGGCGCCGAACTCGGGGTCGCTGTTGACCGTGTAGCCGCTGTTGGCGTTGCCGTACATGGGCCAGCCGGTGGTCATGCAGCGCAGGTTGAGCAGCAGCGGTTCATTGACCAGTTCGACGCCCATCACCGCGTTTTGCCCGCCGGTTTGCCTGGTGTCGTCGGTCGTCCCGAACCAGCGGCGTCCCCAGCTGAGCTGCTGGTTGTTGTGGCTATATTCGTTGAGCAGGTAGAAGTTCCAGTTCTGGTAGCCGCCGTCGACGACGTGGCCGCCGCCGCGGATGCTGTTGTTGAGGAACATGGTTCCGCCTAGGGTCACGCCGCCTTCGTTGCGGACGCGTACGTTAAGCGAGAGGCCGCGCTGCGCGGCAATCGAGTTGAGCGAGGGGATGGTGCCGTCCCAGCCCGGCAGGACGTTCTGGACGGCCTGCAGCGTGGCGTTGCTGGTCGCGGCGATGGCGACGCCCGAGGAATTGCGGAGGCCCGCGTAAGCGTCGAGCGGGAAGAACATGCGGCTCTGCTCCTCGTAGACGAAGTCCCCGGGGACCTGGTTGTTGCCGTTGGTGTCGAACTTGCGCAGCGGGCCCTTGGTGGAGCTGAGGACGCGGACTTCGCCGGGTTCGAGGCGGAAGATGTTGCTCGGCGACGTGCCGTTGCTGGTGCCGGTGACGGCGCGGAAGGAGAACTCGCGGCCTTCCTCGAAGCTCGTGCCGGGGAAGACGTCGCCGATGATCTGGTCGCCGGCGTAGAACTCGAAGAGGTGCGACAGCGAGTAGGCGTTCATCAGCATGGCGATGCCTTCGAACTCGATGGCGCAGTCGTACGGGTTATGGACCGTGATGAGCGGGTCGACGGCGATGCCCAGCATGTCGTCGTTCCAGACCACCGAGTACATCAGCGAGAAACGGATGATGCTCGGGGCGACCTTCATGGACGTCGGCCAGAGGCGCGTCGTGGCGAGGCGCGGCGAGTCGAAGGTCGAGTCGCTGGGTTCCGAGCCGGTGCGGCCGGTCGGCGTGCCGATGCCCGCCGTCGACGAGGTCGTGGGGTTCATGTACCCCCCTTGCGCGCGGTAGTTGGGCCCGACCACGGAACTGTGGTTGTTGCGGTAGTGGTAGTCGTTCGTCGTGCCGCCGCCGGGGTAGGCGCCGAAGAAGCCTGGCGGGCTCACGGAGAACGTCGCGGTGCCTTGCTTGGCTACGGGCGTGCCGCGGTCGCCGGCGGCGTAGGACAGCGGTTCGATGCCGCGGGCCATCACGGTGGTGGCGTCAGCGACCGCGTCTTGCCCGCGGATCTTGGTGACCGCGCCGGCGGCCTCTAGCTCCCGCTTGTACATGCGGTAGTAGTTGCGGTACAGGTCCCAGGTGGGCCCACGGATGATGCGGTTGTTGAGGTTGTCGGGGTCCGTGGCGCTGAGGCTGGAAAAGGCCGAGGGGCGTTGGACGGCGCCGGCGAAGAAGTTGCCCCGCAGCGGGATCTCGTAGACGAAGCCCATGCGTTCAGGGGTCTCGCCGCCGTTGAGGTTCTTCAGCGTGTTGTAACCGGACCCCAGCAGGCTTTGCGTGAAGCGAGGGGCCCACTCGGAGGCGCGCGGCGCGGACTTCAGCAGGTCGCTCGCGGAGCCCATGAAGTCGAGCATGTTGGGCCGGTTGAAGTCGAGGTCGGTCGGGCCCGCGGCATCGTGGAAGAGCGAGTGGCGGCGGAGCTTGGGGTCGGTCGTGAGGGCCGCGTTCTTCTGCCCAGCGTAGGTCTCGAGCGCTCGGTAGTCCGCGTAGGGCAGCTCGAAGGCCGTGGAGAGATCCATCTTGATGCCGCCGTTGTAGGTGTCGGTGAGCGTCGAGAAGGACCAGGGGGTGACGTCGTGCCACAGCGCCTTGCTGGCGGCGATCATCGCGTCGCCGGCGGCGGTATTGCCGACCTTGTTGGCCCACAGCGCGAGGGCGGTGCGGTCCTTGACCGAGCGCATCAGGAGCGCATCCCACTTGCTGGCCGTCGCGGTGTCGGCGTCGCGCCACAGGCCGAAGGTGAAGGTGGTCGGCAACAGCGTGGCGCCGTTAAGGTCGGTCTTGTCGGCCGGTTTGATCGCTTCGATGGCGCTGCGTTGCGCGGCGGAGGCGCGGAAGCCGGCGTCCCAATCCGTGACCGAGGTGAAGCTGCCGCCGGTCGCGGTGACCGCATAGGCGTCGGGCAGGTTGGCCTTGGCCTTGAGCCCTTCGTCGCCGACCCAGAAGGCGTAGCGGCCATTGATGCCGGTGGAGGTTCCGCTGGTGGTGCTCGCGCCAGGGAGCGGGACGGGGAGGGCGTCGATCTGCCCGGAATACTCGAGGCCGAAGCGGTTGACGTTGGCGGGCAGTTGGACGGAGCCGCGCCCGACGAGGGGGATGAGGACGCCATCGGGCGTCGCGGCGATCGGGTTGGCCAAGTCGTCGATCAGCTTCTGGCCGTCATAGGTCGTTGGGTTGAGGACCTTGCCGAAGTTGTCGAAGTAGGCGCGGTTCGCGAGGTAGTTGGGCAGCTTCGTCGCGTCGGCGGTTTCCGGGTCGGTCGCGCTGATCACGCCAGGTGACGTGAGCCAGCCGAGGAACAGGCGAGAAGCATGCGGGTCCATCACGTTCCAGTCGCGGACCTTCGAGCTGTTCACGCCGCCGGTCGCCCAGACCCCGGTCCAGTAGCGCTTCTGGTGCGAGAGCTTACGGCCGGTCGGGGCGGTGGGATTGAGCGTGTTCGAGATGGTGGTCGCGTCGAGCGGGCCTGGCGCGACGGTGTCATCGGCGTAGAGGTCCGCGCGCATGGTCACGCGCTGGTCGGGCCCGGCGAGCTGCTGGAGCTGGCCGATGGCGATCTTCGCGGCGACCAAGGCGTTGAGGCGGGCGCGCATGTAGCCATTATGGGCGAGCGCGAGCTTGCTCTCGACCTGCAGGAAAGCGGCCAAGACGATCACCAGCATGACCATCGCGGCCATGATGGTCAGGGACAGGACAAGGGAGAAACCTTTGCGGGGGCGACGCATCTAAATGGGGTATTGATTAAGGATGAAGCTCGGAGGGGTTATGTCAAAAGATAGGGGGTACCTGCATGGGGGATTTATTGCCCTCTTACCCTGTTTTAATGAGCGATAAACGACTATTTGTGATTGATTTCGGCCCTTAAAGGTTAGGCGAACGAGAGTGGGCTTGCCGATGATGACGGCTAGTTCAGCCTGTGGGGGTGAACACCCTTTTGGAAGGCGCTGGCATCTTCATCTGGCCGCTTGGCCTGTGCTCTTTGCTGGTGGTTTACCTGGTCATCGAACGCGCCCTCGCCCTGCTGCCTGGTAAGGTCGCCCCCGAAGCCGTCGTTAAGCTGGTCCGCGAGGGTCGGGCGAAGGAGCTGACTTCCGAAGCGGCGGATTCGAGCGCGGGTCGCTTGGTCCTGCGCTGGAAAGAAGGGGCCTCCGGTGAGGTGCTCAAGGCTTACGCCCGTGCCGAGCTCGTTCGCCTGCAACGCGGCTTCTACCTGATCGACAGCGTCGTGGCCGCGGCCCCGCTGCTCGGCCTGCTCGGGACGGTCACCGGCCTTGCCACGCTTTTCCCGGAACATGGTTTGCCTGACTCGCAGACGCTCACGCGGGGCGTCGGCTTGGCGTTGAGCACCACGATGATCGGCCTCTGCATCGCCATCCCTGCGCTCATCGCCGCCAACTGGCTTGGTCGCCGCGTGGAAGTGCTGTCTTCGCGCCTCGATGTGCTCGTCGAGGGCTTGGAAAAGAACGCGCGATGAGCCTGGTCGTCCCACGTCGTCGGCGCGCCGACATCAACGTGATCCCGTTGATCGACGTGATGGTCGTGCTGGTCTTCTTCCTGCTGTTGGCGGGACGTTTCGAGGAGGCCCGGACCTTGGCCATCGTGCCTCCCGCCGCCGATGCCGCAGGCGCGAGCACGACGGCGGCCAGCCTGGTCGTCGCCGTCGATCGCGAAGGAAAACTTTTCCTGGAGGGCCAGCCCATCACCCGAGCGGCGCTCGAACAAGCCCTAGCCGCCAAGGCCTTGCAGGCGCCTGCGACGGAGGTCCTCATCATCGCCGACGAGCGCTCGTTGACCGGCGCCGCCATCGGCGCGCTCGATGCGGTCGCGAAGTCCGGCCTGCGCCCCCGCTTGTTGACCCGCCCCAACCGTTGAACTGATTTTCCCTATGCCTGCCGACCAGACGCTTTCGCTCCTC
>RFQN01000110.1 GCA_009924965.1 Verrucomicrobiota bacterium | reverse complement strand
CGGAGGCGGGCCAGCGTCTCCGTCATGTCTTCGCAGGCGTCGAGCACCTGGCGGCTCAGGAAGACCGGACGCTTGGCCTTCACCGCGAGGACGAGCGCATCGCTCGGGCGGGCGTCGACCTCGGCGACCTTGCGGGCGACCGGGCCGTCTTGGCCGATGATGACGCGGGCGAAGAAGACGCCGTCCTTGACCTCGACGATGAGCACGTGCGCGACGACGGCGTCGAGCCCCAGCAGCAGGTGGAGCATCAGGTCGTGCGACTGCGGGCGTTCGGCTAGCTTGCCCGCCAAGGCCGCCTGCAGGGCCTCGCCGACGGAGGCGTCCACCTGGATGACGATGGTCTTGAGTTCGGTAATCAGGAAGACGGCCGTGCCGCCCTTGGTCGGGATGACCTCGAGGTGCTTGACGGGCAGGACTTCCAACTGACTCATGGTCAGAAGCATTTGGGGCATCGTCCCTGCGGTGCAAGCCTGACCGCTGGGCAGAGGGCTCGAGCCTACGCAGATTTCCGCCGTGCGACCTTGAAATCGCCCTCTTTTGGGGCAACTTCAAGGCGTGCACCCCTTTCTCAAAGACGACTTCCTCTTCGACTGGAGCCCGCTCAAGCCTGCGGCGATCGAACCTGACATCCGCGAAGCGTTGCGCCGCGCCCGCGCTAATGTCGATGCCTTCAAGCAGCTCACCGGCCCGGCGCTGACGTATGACAACGTCCTGCTCGGCTTCGAGAGCGCGACGCGCGAACTCGGCCGCGGTTGGGGCTTGGTCACGCACCTCGACGCGGTCCTCAATTCGCCTGACCTCCGTACGGCTTACAACGCTCTCCTGCCCGACGTCACCGCGTTCTACACCTCGCTCACGCTCGACGCCGAAATCTGGGCCGTCTTCAAGGCCTATGCCGCCACGCCAGAAGCCCGCGCTCTGACCGGCGTCCGCCGCCGTTTCCTCCAGGAGACGATGGCTGATTTCGAAGAGAACGGCGCGGACCTCCCGGCCGCCCAGAAGCAGCGTCTCGCCGAACTGAACGCGCTCCTCGCCGCCAAGACGCAGAAGTATTCCGAGAACGTCCTCGATTCGACCAACGACTGGGAGCACTTCGTCACGGAGGAAGCCCGTTTGGCGGGCTTGCCCGCCAGCGCGCTCGCGGCCGCCAAGCAGTCAGCCACGGCCAAGGGCCGTCCGGAAGCCTGGCGCTTCACGCTCCAGCAGCCGTCCGTCTTCCCCGTGCTCCAGTATGCCCAGGACGACGACCTCCGCCGCCTATGCTGGGAAGCGTTGACGCAAGTCGGCCACAAGGACAAGTGGGACAACACCGCATTGGTTTCCGAGATCTTGGCGTTGCGCGACGAGAAGGCCCGACTCCTCGGCAAGGCCCATTTCGCGGACTTCACCACGGCACGCCGCATGGCCCGCCACGGCGCCACCGCGCTGGCCTTCATTGAGGATATGGCCAAGCGCATCCGCCCGAAGTTCGAGGCCGAGATGAGCGAGCTCGAGGTTTACCGTGCGAAGAAGGCCGGCGACGCCGTGCGCGTGCTGCACCCTTGGGAATTCGGCTTCTACTCGGAGCAAATGCGCCGTGAGCTGCATGGCTTCGACGATGAGGCCCTCCGCCCGTGGTTCCCGGTCGACGGCGTCATTGCCGGCATGTTCAAGCTCTTCGGTGGCCTCTTCGGCATTCAGGTCGTCGGGCGCGACACCGTCTACGTCGACGCCGCTGGGACGCGTCAGGTCATCCGCGCCGCGGCGCCGCGCGTGGACGGCGAGCCCGTCTCCGTCTGGCACCCCGAAGTCCGCTTCTACGAAGTCCGTGACGGTGCGCGCCATCTCGGCTCCTTCTACACGGATTGGTTCCCGCGCGAATCCAAGCGTGGTGGGGCTTGGATGAATTTCCTGCGTACCGGCGGCCCGCGTCGCGACGGGTCGTTCGCTCCGCACCTTGGGTTGATGTGCGGCAACTTCACGCCCCCCGTCGGCGACAAGCAGGCCCTGCTCACGCACGACGAAGTCACCACCGTCTTCCACGAGTTTGGCCACCTGCTGCACCACGTCCTCTCCGAGGTCGAAGTCGAGTCCCTCTCCGGCGTGCGCGTCGCGTGGGACTTCGTCGAGCTCCCGTCGCAGATCCTCGAGAACTGGTGTTGGGAGGAGGAGTCGCTCGCGCTCTTCGCTCGCCACCACGAGACCGGCGCGACCTTGCCGTCGGAGCTGCTCGCCAAGCTCGAGGCCGCGGCCAACTTCCGCGCCGCGTCCAACTGCATGCGTCAGCTCTGCTTCTCCAAGCTTGACCTCGACCTGCACATCCGTGCCCAAGAGCTCAAGGATGCCGACCTCGATAAGCACTGGAACGAGGATCTTGGCGCCTGGCAGGCCCGGACGACCCGCCGTCTGCCGTCCATGGCTCGGCGCTTCAACCACCTGTTCTCGGACGCCACCGGCTACGCGGCAGGGTATTACTCCTACAAGTGGGCCGAGGCCCTGGAGGCCGACGCCTTCACCCGCTTCCTCAAGGAAGGCGTCCTGAACCCCCAGGTGGGGCGTGAATTGCGGGCCAAAATCCTCGCCAAGGGCAATTCCGAGCCCGCCGAACAGGTGTTCCGCGATTTCATGGGCCGGGACCTCGATTCCGAGGCCGTCTTGGTCCGGGATGGCTTGGCCTGAGGCCCTCCTTGGGTGACAGGAGCGTAAAAATGCCCACTAAGTGGGCTCCCCCGCCTTATTCCCCTTGCACCGAGGGGGTTTTTCCTATGCGTAAGGCCTTTACAGATGAATCTCCGTAACATCGCAGTCATTGCCCACGTCGACCACGGCAAGACCACCCTCACCGACCGTCTCCTCTACCAGTCCGGCATGTTCCGCGCGGAGGACCTCGACAAGCTCGCCGGCGGCCAGCACGGCCTGATCATGGACTCGGGCGACCTCGAGCGCGAGCGAGGCATTACCATCACCGCCAAGAACTGCGCGATCAAGTGGACCGACCCGCGCGACCAGAAGGAATACAAGATCAACCTGATCGACACCCCGGGCCACGCCGACTTCGGCGGCGAAGTCGAGCGCGTGCTCAACATGGCCGACGGTTGCCTCCTCGTCGTCGACTCCTTCGAAGGCCCGATGCCGCAGACGCGCTTCGTGCTCTCCAAGGCTCTCGCCCTTGGCCTCAAGCCCATCGTCGTCATCAACAAGATCGACAAGCCATCCGCCCGTCCGGACGCCGTCGTGGATGAAGTCTTCGACTTGCTCGTCGCCTTGGATGCGCCGGAGTCAGCCCTCGACTTCCCGATCATCTACGCTTCCGGCCGCGAAGGTTGGGGCACCCTCGACCGCGCCAAGACCGTGGAAGGCCAGCGTCCGAAGGACCTGATGGACCTCTTCTACACCATCGTCGACAAGATCCCTGAGCCCTACGCCGAAGGCTCTTCCCGTGGCGCCGCCGCCGGTTACAAGTCCCGTGCCGAAGCCTTGGCCAACCCGCTCCAGATCATGGTGACGGCCATCCTTTACTCCGACTACGTCGGCCGTATCGCCGTCGGTCGCGTCACCGCCGGTAAGATCACCCCGGGCATGCCTGTGATGATGGTCACCCGCTCCGGCGAGCAGCACAAGCAGCGCGTCTTGGAAGTCGAAGTCTTCGAAGCCCTCGGCCGCGTGAAGGCCCAGGAAGTCTCCGCCGGCGACATCTGCGCCGTCATCGGCCTCGACCACGTCGAGATCGGTGCGACCATCACCGACCAGGAGAACCCCCGTCCGATGCCGCCCGTCAAGGTCGACGAGCCCACCGTGACCATGGCCTTCCGCGTCAACGACTCGCCCTTCGCCGGTCGCGACGGTAAGTTCGTCACCGGCCGCCAGGTCGGCGAGCGCCTCATCAAGGAGCTCGAAAAGAACGTCGCCCTCCGCGTCGACCGCGAAGCCGGCGCCGATGCCTGGAAGGTCTCGGGCCGTGGCCTCATGCACTTGGGCGTCCTCATCGAGACCATGCGTCGCGAAGGCTTCGAACTCTCGGTTGGTAAGCCCGAGGTCATCATGAAGACAATCGACGGCGTCCTCTGCGAGCCCGTCGAAACCCTCGCCGTCGACTGTCCGGAAGCCTCCCAGAGCGACGTGATGTCCCTCGTCCTCGGCCGTCGTGGCGAGCTCCGCTCGATGGACGCCAAGGCCGGCACCAGCGGCTGGATCCACATGGAATTCAAGGTGCCTTCCCGCGCCCTCTTCGGTCTCCGCACCCTGATGCTCACCACGACCCGTGGCGAAGCCGTCATGTACCACAACCTGCTCGGTTACGAGCCGGTCCGTGGCGAAGCCCCGCGTCGCGCCGCGGGCGTGATGATCGGCGGCGAAGCCGGTGCCGTCACCGCCTACTCCCTCGACCGCCTCTACGACCGCGGCGACTTCTTCGTGAAGCCCGCCGACGAGATCTACCAGGGCCAGATCGTCGGCGAGCATTGCAAGGACAACGACCTCGAGATCAACCTCGTCATCAACAAGAAGCTCTCCAACGTGCGCGCTTCCGGTTCCGACGACGCGGCCAAGATCAAGCCGATGCGCCAGATGTCCCTCGAGGCCTGCCTCGAATACATCGAGTCCGACGAGCTGGTCGAGATCACCCCGAACTTCATCCGCATGCGCAAGCGCTGGCTGACGGAGAACGAGCGCAAGCGTAACTCGTAAGCCGGCCGCTCAGCCCGCGAGGGTCAGTTGAAACCGATGACCGCCATCCGCCAGGATGGCGGTTTTCATTTGCCAGCGTGCCGAGGGGAGGCGCGCCGCCACTTTCTCCGGCCATTCCACGACCACGTTCCAAGGCGACTTCGCCAGGTCCCAGATCAGGAGGTCGTCGAAAGCCTCCGGGCGCGTCAGCCGATAGGCGTCGACGTGGAAGACCTGCCGCTTGCCTTCGTAGACATTGAGCAGGGCGAAGGACGGGCTGGTGATGTCGCCCGTGACGCCCAGGCCGCGGACCAGGCCGCGGACGAAGGTCGTCTTGCCCGCGCCGAGGTCGCCCTCGATCGCCAGCACGGTGTCCGGCGGCAGCAGGGCCGCGAACGCTTCGGCCGCCCGCTCGGTCTCTTCGCCCGAACGGGTGACGAGACCGGCGGTCCAGGTCGCGAGTGCGGCGGGAGAGCCCATGGGCGCAGTCTTTCTGGGGGCGGGATGAGGGCAACCCCGAACCCCTCAGGCGGCGACCTGTCTGGTGCGTCCGAATTCCAGCGCCAAGGAGCCGGCGATGGCCTGACAGTAGGCCTGGATGTCGCCAAGGGTGAGTTCGGCGTCGGTGCGATCTTCGAATTTCGAGACCCAGCTCTGGGTGCGGCCCATGCGCCGGGCGACGTCTTTCTGCGAAAGTTCGGCGCTCAGCCTTTGGCAGACGAGCCG
>RFQN01000109.1 GCA_009924965.1 Verrucomicrobiota bacterium | reverse complement strand
AAGCCCGGCCTGCTCAACCTCGATTGCCTCTCGGCCGCCAAGGCCACGGGCGAACGGCTCGGCGCCTTCGCGCACGCCTTGCTGATGACGGCCACGCCGGGCCCGCGCGGCGCGCTCGCCGCGGAATGCGGCCTCGACCCGGATACCCTCACGCGCGTCGACGCGCTCGCGCCCTGGCGGCAGGAGGCCTACACGGTCGCGATCGACGGCCGCGTCGACACGCGCCTAAAGACCCGCGACTCCCATGCGAACCGCACGGCGGCCTCTTTACTGAAGCTCTCGGAGGAAGGCGCCGTCGCCGCGTTCTTCCCCTCCTATCGCTACGCCGAAAGCATCGTCGCCGAAATCCAACGCCTCCAGCCGCACGCGCCCGTGGCCTTGCAGCCGCGCGGGCTCGGCCCCGAAGGCACCGCCCGTTTCGTCGAGGAAGCGCTCGACCGGAACACCATCCTTTGCCTCATCCTCGGCGGCTCGCTCGGCGAAGGGGTCGACATGCTGGGCGGACGGATCCGCTCGGCGGTGGTCATCGGCCCAGCGCTGCCCGAGGTCAACGCCCTGCAGGAAGCCCGCCGCAAGATGCACGTGCAGGACGGCGCCGAAGATGCCTTCGCGCTCGCCTATGTCCGCCCCGGCATGCGCAAGGTCAACCAGGCGCTCGGCCGGCTCGTCCGCGCGCCCGGCCATAGCGCGCGCGTACTATTGCACTGCAGGCGGTTCGCGGACGAGGCGTACAAATCGCTCCTGTCCACCGAGTACGGAGACCCGGAAGTCCTGACGGACGACGCGGATTTCCAGCGGTGGACGACGCGGAGCTGACGACGCTTAGACCTGCGCGATGACGCGCGCGGCCGGGTAGCGGATCTTCTTCATCGCCGCATACTTGTCTGCGGCGGAACGGTAACCCGCAGCGCAAGCGACGACGGTCTGGTAACCGGAACCGGCGAGGCCAAGGATCTCGTCATACTGGGCGGCATCGAGGCCTTCAATGGCACAGGTGTCGACGCCGAGCACGGCGGCCGAGGTCATGAACTGTCCGAGGGCGATGTAGCACTGGCGGGCGGCCCATTCGCGCTGGCCGGCGAGGTCCTTCCCCTTGACCACGCCGCCGATCATCATCTGGCGGTAAGGCTCGAGCACGGTGGCGTCGGCCTGGCGCTCAGAGACCATCTGGTTAAAGAAGGCGTTGACGTCGGCTTCGGTGATTTCGGTGCGACGGGCGAAGACGACGAGGTGCGAGGCGTCCGTGATCTGCGACTGGTTCCAAGAGACGGGACGGAGCTTCGCGCGGACCGCGGGGTCGGCGATGACGAAGAACTTCCAGGGCTGGAGGCCGTAGGAGGACGGGGACAGGCGGAGGGATTCCTGCAAGGCTTCCCACAGCGGGGCCGGCAACGCCTTCGTGTCAAAGGCCTTGGTGGCGTAGCGCCAGTTCAGGGCGGCAAGGAGTTGGGCGGGCTGGGTGGCAGGAGTCATGGTGACAGGACTCAAGCCACTCCGGCTCCCATGTCAAATCACGCAGGCGAAAGCACGCCGTTCGACAGCACCCACTGGCGATCCGTCCGGGCAGCGAACTCGCGGCTGTGCGTGACCAACACCAAAGCCGTGCGACGCTCGGCGACGACCTGCAGCAGCAGGCGCATCACTTCCGCCCCGGTGGCTTCGTCCAAGTTGCCCGTCGGTTCGTCGGCGAGCAGCACGCTCGGACGGTTGATGAGCGCGCGGGCGATGGCCACGCGTTGGCATTCGCCGCCGGAAAGTTGGGCCGGTAGATGGCGCAGGCGTCCAGCCAAGCCCACGGTCTCCAGCAAGGCTTGGGCGTCGGCGGCCTTAGCCGGACGGCCAGCGACCTGCGCGGCCAAGAGGACGTTCTCGAGCGCGGTCAGCTCGGGCATCAATTGATAATTTTGGAAGACGAAGCCGACGCCCTTGCCGAGGTTCTTACGTGCCGGCACGAGCCCACGACCAGGCAAGAGGAAGTTGGCTTCACCGGCGTCGGCGACGTCGAGCCCGCCGAGCAGCTGCAGCAGCGTCGTCTTGCCCGAACCGGATGAACCGCGGATGGACACCGATTCGCCCGCATGGACGGTGAGGTCCACGGAGCGGAGGACCGCCAGCGGACCGGCAGGCGAAGCGAAGGACTTCTGCAAGCCCCGCGCGGACAGGACTACTTCGGCGTCAGGCATCGCGCATGGCCTCCGAGGGTTTACGGCCGGCGGCCCAGAGGGCAGGCACCAGACCGGCGATGGTGGTCACCAACAAGGTGAACCCGGCGGCCACGACGAAGTCCGTCGGGTCGTAATGCAGCGGGACCTTGGAGAATTGGTAGACGTTGGCGACCATGTCGCCGTTACCGAAGAGGCTGTTGATCGTGCCGAGGATCTGCTCGCGGAACGCCAAGATCAGCCAGGTCAGCAGGAAGCCCAAGGATGTCCCCAGCGCACCGATGAGCAGGCCCTGCAGGCCGAAGAGCGCCACGAGGTCCAAGCGGCGGGCGCCGAGGGCGACGAGCACGCCGACTTCGCGCGAACGACGGATGACGGCGGAGAAGAGCGTGCTGCCGATGGAGAACGACGCCACCAAGGTGATGATGAACATCAGGAAGAAGAGCATCGTCTTCTCGAAGCGGATGGCCTCGAGGAAGTTCTTCTTGATCTCCTGCCACGGCACGAACTGCAGCGTCGGCCGGCCGACGTTCAGACGCGCGGCGACCTCGTAGGCTTGCGCAGGGTCCTTCAGCCGCAGCGTCAGGCCATGCACGCGGTCGCCCATGGACCAGAGCTGGTTGAAGCGGCGCAACGGGATGAAGGCCGCTCGGTCGTCGACCTCGGTGAAGCCCGTGCGCACCAAGGCGCAGACCTCGAAGACGGCGGGCAGCGGGGCCTTCCCTTTCTCGGCGCGCTCGGCCATGGCCGGAGACCAGACCTCGATCTTGTCGCCGACCTGCACGCGCAACGCGCGGGCCAAGCCGAAGCCGAGGATGACGCGGCCATCGTCGAGTTCGTCGAAGCCGCCGGCGAACACATACTTGCGGGCCGGATGCCCGGCGTCGGCCGGATCGAGGCCGCGCACATAGGCCACGTTGGAGAAGTCACCTTGACGCGCCAGCGCGGGCCCCTCGGAAAACGGCGTGGCGGAGGCCACGCCTGGGTCGGCGCGCAGGGCCTTGAGCAAGTCCTGCGGGTGTTCGATCGGCGTACGGGCGACGACCACGCAATCGCCGAAGGATTCGCGGATGCGGAGGCGATGCTCCTCGCCGAAGCCGTTCATCACCGTCTGCACGACCAGCAGGGCCGCCACGCCGAGCCCGACCCCGAGGATCGAGACGGTCGCAAACGCGGGGAAACGCTTACCCGGAGGGAAGAGCTGCCGCAGCGCAAGATGGAGGAACCAAGGCAAAGGGCAGGCTTTCGCTTAAGCGCCCGCTTCCGGACGCAAGGTCGGGAACAGGATGGTGTCGCGGATGTTGGCCGCGCCCGTCAGCAGGATGACCAGGCGGTCGATGCCGACGCCGAGGCCACCCGCGGGCGGCATGCCGTGTTCGAGGGCGAGGAGGAAGTCCTCGTCGATCTTCTGGGTCTCCGCGCCGGCCTGGAGCTGCAGCATCTGACGCTGCACGCCCGGGTCGTTCTGCTCGGAGTAGGCCGGTGCGATCTCCTGGCCGTTGATGCAAAGCTCGAAGACGTCGATGGTCGAATCGTCGCCGACCGTGACCTTCGCCAGCGGGCAGAGCTCCTTGGGGATGTGCGTGACGAACGTCGGCTGGATGAGCGTCGGCTCGATGAGCTTGCCGAAGACCTCGTTGGTGACCTCGTAGTCTTCCCAATCCGCGCGCGGCTCCTCGAGCCCAAGCGTGCGGCAGGCGGCGATCTTCTCTTCCTTCGAGCGGGAGAACCACTGCGGGTCGCCGGTGCGTTCGAGGATGAGGTCCTTGTACTTGGCTTCGCGCCATTCGCCGCCGAGCTCGATGGTGCCGCCGTCGGCGCGGTTCACGGTCGTGGTGCCGAGCACCTCGCGGCAGATGGTCTGGATCATCGAACGCACGAGCTCCATCATGCCGCGGTAGTCGGAATAGGCCTGGTAGGCCTCGAGCATCGTGAACTCGGGGTTATGGCGGCGGGAGAGGCCTTCGTTGCGGAAGACGCGGCCGATCTCGAAGACGCGGTCCATGCCGCCGACGAGGCAGCGCTTGAGGTGGAGCTCCAGCGCGATGCGCAGGTAGAAGTCGCAGTCGAGCGCGTTAAAGTGCGTCACGAACGGACGCGCGGCGGCGCCGCCGGCGACGGCGTGCAGGGCCGGGGTTTCGACTTCGACGAACTGGCGGCTCCAGAAGAACTTGCGGATCGACTCGATGACGCGGCTGCGGGTGACGAGGCGCTGGCGCGACTCCTCGTTGACGACGAGGTCGAGGTAGCGCTGGCGGTAGACCTGCTCAGGGTCGGCGAGGCCGGCCCACTTCTCGGGCAACGGACGCAGGGCCTTGGAGACGAGCTTGTATTCGGTGGCGCGGACGGTCACTTCGCCGGTCTTGGTGCGGAAGAGCCGGCCGCGGACGCCGACGAAGTCGCCGAGGTCGACGAGCTTCTTGAAATGCGTGTCGTAGCGTTCGAGCAAGGCGTCGCGCGTGAAGTAGCACTGCTGGACGCCGCTGCGGTCGAGGATCTTGACGAAGCTGGCCTTGCCCATGACGCGCAGGGCGACGATGCGGCCGGCGACGGAGACCTCGGGGCCTTCCTCCACGCCTTCGGGCAGGAGCGCGGGGCACTCGGCGGCCACATGGGTCTGGGACCACTCGGCCCGGTAGGGGTCTTCGCCCGCCGCCCGGAGTTGGGCCAGTTTCTCCTGACGCACCGCATGGAGGTCGTGGGAGATCGCGTTGAGGTCGGTCTTTTCGCTCATGATGACTCCCGTTAGGGGTGCCGTCAGGCGGGCGGGCTGGCAAGGGCGAAAGGTTCGGCCCCACCTGGCTTTCCGTGTTGCGGAACCGCCGTTCCGGGGAATAACCGAGGACTCATGAAGGCGTATCTCGACCTGCTCCGCCACGTGAAGGAAACCGGGGAAGTCCGCCGCGACCGCACCGGGGTCGGCACCCTCGGGATCTTCGGCGCCCAGTTGCGCTTCGACCTCGCCCAAGGCTTTCCCCTCGTCACGACGAAGAAGGTCCATACCCGGTCCATCATCCAAGAGCTGCTCTGGTTCCTCGCCGGACGCACCGACAACGGCTGGCTGACCGAACGCGGCGTGACCATCTGGAACGAGTGGGCCACGGCGGAACAGTGCGCCCGCTTCGGCCGCAAAGAAGGCGACCTCGGCCCCGTCTACGGCCACCAATGGCGCCGCTTCGGGGCGACGAAACGGCCCGACGGCACGTATGCCGACGACGGCGTTGACCAGATCAAGCGGC
>RFQN01000108.1 GCA_009924965.1 Verrucomicrobiota bacterium | reverse complement strand
CAGCGCCAACGCAAGTTCGCCCCGATCTTCGAAGCCAACGGCGTCGACATCGTGTTCGCTGGCCACGTCCACAATTACCAACGCAGCAAGCCCTTCCGCTTCCAGCCCGCGACGGGCGCCGCCGCCGCGGTGGCCGCCAAGCCCGTGCCCGACGACCCCAAGGCCATTGACCCCTCCGGCGCGCCCAAAGTCCCTCCGAGCTACGTCAACGGTACGTTCACGCTGGATGAGGCCTTTGACGGTGCCAAGAACACGCACCCGAAGGGCGTCATCTACGTCGTCCAAGGCGGCGGCGGGGCCAAGCTCTACACCGGCACGGTCGACAAGAACCTGGCCAAGCTGCCCAACGGCGGCAAAGACAACTTCGCACCCTTCAACGCCAAGTATTACGAAGCCCTGCACTCCTTCTGCGTCGTCGACCTGACCGCGAAGAAGCTCGAGCTCCGAACGATCAACGAGAAGGGCGAAGAAATCGACCGCTGCGTGATCGAGAAGTAAGCGGACTCAACCCGCGAACTGCGGGTGCTGGCGAATGCGCGCCTCGAAGGCGGCGCGTTCGGCCTCCGTCAGGCCTTCCGGGAACTTCGCCTGCGAGCGGTCCCACTTGCCCAGCCATTCGGCCCCAAGCAACGCATGGCGCGGAGCGCCCGACCAACCCGCAGTGAGCGCGATGGTGGTGTCCTTCTTCACACCCGTGCCGACGCCCGCAGCAACGAAGAACCCCGCGTGCAACAGGCCTGCGCGGACGGCGGTCGAGGCCGAGTAGGTGAAGAGTTCGGCGGAGCGCTCCGAGCGGACGAGTTCGTGCAGGCGCGCGAAGGACGCCAGCTTCCAGCAGGCCGTATCCGTCTTGTGCGAGAAGAAGTCGTAGAAGACGAGGTCCGGCTGGGCCGAGGCCTGCGGGGCGCGCTCCCAGAAGTCGCCTTCCAGCAGCTCCCACGACAAGCCCGGGAACTGACGGGAGGCCCACTGGCCGCGGGCCAGGACCGCGTCGGGGCCAGAATGGCGGAGGTACGGGAAGTGTGACTTGTGCGTCAGGGCCAAGCGCAGCGAATCCAGGTCGTTCTCGAAGCTGATGAGCTTCAGGCGACGGACCGGCCCTTGCGCGGCGGAGGCTTCGTAGCACTGCACCGCGGCCATCGCGTTGGCGGCGGCGCCCAGGCCGACGTCCCAGATCACGAGCTCAGGCGCTTCTTCCGGCGTCATGCCCGCCGGCAACTGCAGGCGCTCGGCCAAGGCCGACTGATCGACGTAGAGCGACTTTGCTTCCTCCATCGGAGGCGTGTGCGAATGCATGATCTCGCCGGAGGAGACCTGGCGGATGCTGGCGAAACCGGCCTCGGCGATGTTCACCGTGTAGTTGCCCAACGTCCGCGGGCGGCGCTCCTTGCCGACCTTCGGCGGCACCGCGGGATGGTCCATGTCCTCGACCTGCAGGAACTGCCGCTTCTCGTGGTAGAGGGCCAGGAAGCGGTCCTCCAGGATGCTCTGGCGGATCTCGCGCATCAGCTGGTGGTAGAACGCGATGTTGTGCTGCCCCAGCAACGTCCAGCCCAACGGCTCCTGCGTCTTGGTGAGGTGGTGGAGGTAGCCGCGCGAGTACTTGCGGCAGACCGGGCAACCGCAGGCTGGGTCCAGCTTTTCGTCGGAGAACTTGTAGACCGACCGGCGGAGCTGCAGGAGCCCGCGGGAGGTGAAGGCCGTGCCGAACTGCGCCACCTTGTTCGGGATGATGCAGTCGAACATATCGACCCCACGGTGGACGGCCTCGAGCAGGTCGAGCGGCGTCCCGACGCCCATCAAGTAGCGCGGGCGGTCGGCGGGGAGCATGGCCGCGGCCACCTCGCAGGTATCCTCACGCTGGCTCTTCTCTTCGCCGACGGCAAGTCCGCCGATGGCGAAGCCGTCGAAAGGCAGTTGCGTCAGCCCATCGGCGCTCTGCTTACGGAGGTGCGGGTACAGGGCACCCTGCACGATCGCGAACATCGACTGCGGCGAATCGCCGCGGGCCTTCAGGCTGCGCACGGCCCATCGCTGCGTGATCTCCAGCGCGCGGCGCGCCGTAGCCTCGTCGGCCGTCGACGGGATGCACTGGTCGAGCACCATCATGATGTCGCTCCCGATGGCCATCTGCGTGCCGATGCTGACCTCGGGGCTGAGCAGGATCTTCTTGCCGTCGACGTAGCTGCGGAACTCGGCGCCCTCCTCCTCGATGGAACGGGAGTGCGGGAGCGAGAAGATCTGGAAGCCGCCGGAGTCGGTCAGGAACGACTTCTCCCAACCCGTGAAACGATGGATGTCGCCGAAATGGCGGAAGACCTCGGGGCCCGGCCGGAGCAGCAGGTGGTAGGTGTTCGCCAGCAGGATCTGCGACCCTGACTCCAGCAGCGTGTCGAACGTCTGCGCCTTGACCGTGGCCTGGGTGCCCACGGGCATGAAGAGCGGTGTCTTCACTTCGTTATGCAACGTCCGGAAAGTCGCCGCGCGAGCCCGGGAGCCGCTGGCGACCGCCTCCAACTTGAAGTTGAGCCGGGAAGGTTGCATGTGAGCGTTAGGACTAAAGGTCGCTCGGCCCAAATGTAAAGGACGGGCGAGCGATGCCGACAGGACGCTTGAAGTCGTCCGGCGATGGGCCACCGTACGCCCATGCGCCTCCCTTCCCTGCTACCCCTGACCTGCCTAGCCTGGGCCGTGCTCACCGGAGGCTGCTCGCCGAAGCCCCAACGCACCGTCGCCGACCTCGAGGAGAATAACGCTGTCTTCAGCTTCGCCCTGCAGGAACTCCAGGAGAAGCACGAGTTCGCCGGCGCCGTCACGATGGTCGTCGGCCCTGACCGCATCGTCGCCCTCGAAGCCTTCGGCTTGGCGGACATCGCGAGCGGACGGCCCATGCGCAAGGATTCGGTCTTCTGGATCGCCTCGATGACCAAGCCCATCACCGCGATGGGAGTCCTGATGCTCGTGGAGGAAGGTAAGGTCGGCCTCGACGACCCCGTCGAGAAATACCTGCCGGCCTTCAAGGGCCAACAGTTCTCCTCTCCCACCGGCCTGGTCCCCGCCCCGCGCCCGGTGACCATCCGCGACCTCCTCACGCACACCAGCGGGTTGTCGCCCGCGATGCCGACGGCGGCGAACCAACCCGTCGACACGGTGCCGCTCGCCGCCATGGCCGACCTCTCCGGACACAGCCCGCTCGTCTCGGCGCCTGGCGCCAAGTGGGCCTACAGCAACGCCGGCATCAACACCCTCGGACGCATCATCGAGGTCGTCAGCGGCCAACCGTATGCGGACTTCGCGCAGAAGCGCTTCCTGGACCCGCTCGACATGAACAGCACGAGCTTCTGGCCCGACGTCACCCTGCAGGCGAGCCTCGCGACGCCGTACCGCAAGGACAAGGTCACCGGGGAACTCGTCGCCGCCGGCAACAGCCGTTTCAGCAGCCCGCTTGAGAACCGCCGACGCACGGCCATCCCGGCCGGCGGGCTCTTCTCCACGGCCAACGACTTGGCCCAGCTCTATCAGATGATCCTCCGCGGCGGCGAACTGGACGGCCACCGCTTCCTCCGTCCCGAGACCTTGAAGCTCATGACCACGAACCAGCTCGGAGAGATGCCGAAGGTCAGCTTCGCCGAAGGCATGCACATGGGCCTCGGCTTCCACCTCGTCGGCACGCCCGTCGGCGTCACGGAAAGCCTCTCGCCCGGCAGCTTTGGCCACGGCGGCGCCTACGGTACCCAAGCCTGGATCGACCCCGTGCGCCGCAAAGCGTACGTCCTGCTCATTCAACGCACGGACCTGCCGAATTCCGACGGCTCCGACATCCGGCGCGAATTCCAGAAAACCGCGGCTGAGGCCTTCAAATAAGCCTTCGCGACGGCTCGGCGGCGCAGGCCTTCCGAAAAATTAAGACAGGGAGGATTGCTTCGGGCTGGCCACGCTGAAGGCTAGGCGTGCTCCCCATGCGCTCCCCCGCCCTCCTGCTCGCGGCCCTCGTCGGCTGCGCCAGCCTCTCGGCCGCCGAGGCCACCCGACCCAACGTCCTGTTCATCGCGGTCGACGACCTGCGGCCCGAACTCGGCTGCTACGGCAACCCCGTCGTGCAGACGCCCAACATCGACCGCCTCGCCGCCCGCGGGATGGTCTTCCAACGCGCCTATTGCCAGCAAGCCGTCTGCAGCCCTTCGCGCTCGTCGCTGATGACCGGCCGCCGGCCCGACGCCACGCGCGTCTGGGACCTCAACACGCACTTCCGCGTGGCTTTGCCGAACGCGAAGACCATCGGGCAATACTTCAAGGAGCACGGCTACTTCTCCCAAGGCATGGGCAAGATCTTCCATGGTGGGTTCGACGATGCCCCGACCTGGTCCACGCCGTGGGTGACGCCGAAGGCCGAGACCTACGCGCAAGCCGCGAATCGGCCGAAAGGCGCGGCCACCGGCGAAGACGGCAAGGGCAAAGGAGCGGCCTTCGAGGCCGGTGACGTCGCAGACGATTACTACACCGACGGCAAGACCGCGCGGCTAGCCGTGCAGACGCTGGCGGAGCTGAAGAAGAAAGGACAGCCGTTCTTCCTCGCGGTGGGCCTCTCCAAACCGCACCTGCCTTTCGTGTCGCCGAAGAAATACTGGGACCTCTATGACCCGGCAAAGATCCCGAACACCGCCAGCGCCTTCCCGGTCGGTACGCCTCACTTCGTCGGCGACAGCGACAGCGGCGAATTCCGTTCCTACGCCAACGTACCGCCCAAGGGCGCCAAGGGTGGTCTGACGCCCCTGCCCGAAGCCTTCGCCACGCAGGCGCGGCACGGCTACTACGCCGCCGTGAGCTACACCGACGCGAACGTCGGGCTCCTGCTCGACGCGCTCGAGAAAGAAGGCCTCGCGGCGAACACGGTCATCGTGCTGTGGGGGGACCACGGCTGGAAACTGGGCGACCACCAAGAATGGGGCAAGCACACCAACTTCGAGGTCGATGCGCGCGTGCCGCTGATCTTCAGCGTGCCAGGTCAGAAGACCGCCGGGCAGAAGACCCGCTCGCTCGTCGAATTCGTCGACGTCTACCCGACCCTCGCGGACCTCTGCGGGCTACCCGCGCCGCAGGTCGATGGCGTGAGCCTAAAACCCATCCTGGAAAACCCTGCGGTCACCGTCAAACCCGTGGCCATCAGCCAGTACCCCAAGACGGCGAAGCTCGGCGAAAACCAGACCGCCGCACCGCGCGTCATGGGCTACAGCATCCGCGACGAGCGCTGGCGCCTCACGCTCTGGCGCAGCCTCGAGGACAACCGCATCGTCGACACCGAGCTGTACGACGAGGTCAACGCGCCGAAGGAGCCCGAGAACCTCGCCGGCCGTCCGGAAAACCAGGAGGTGATCGCGCGACTCGCCAAGTTCCTGCCCCCGCCCATCCCGGCCGCCGACCCCAACGCGAAGCAGATCGCGAAGGGCAAGAAGAACGTCGT
>RFQN01000107.1 GCA_009924965.1 Verrucomicrobiota bacterium | reverse complement strand
CTGGGAGAAAGCCGGCACCCCCCTCATGGTGGTCGCCACCGTGGGCTTGGTTCTGGCCGCCGGTTGGCTGGTCACCGAGGGTCAGCGGAACGCCGGCAGCGTCAAGGCCACCATCCTCCAAGCCGCGCGCGTCCTTCCGGCCAACGTCGTCTTCGTCGGGGCACACCCGATGGCGGGTTCGGAAAAAGCCGGCTCGGTCCATGCATCGGCAGAACTCTTCGTGAACCGGCCTTGCTTCGTGACGCCCTCCGGTCACGAGGCCGCGGCCGCCGTCCAGCAGACCGCGGCCTTCTGGCAGGCCCTCGGCTGCCGGACCGTGACCTGCTCCGTCCAGCGCCACGATGAGATCGTGGCTGCCATCAGCCACGTCCCCCATGCCAGCGCCTCGGCCTTGATGTTGGCCGTGGCGAGCTTGCCCGGCTTCGATCCCGCCACGACCGGCGCGGGCCTCAAGGATACGACGCGCATCGCCGCCGGGGAGGAGAACCTCTGGGTCGGGATCCTGCTCTCCAACGCCCCGCACGTCATCGCGGGCCTCCGCGCCGCCGAATTCCAGACGGCCCAGCTCCGGCAGGCCCTCGAAGCCGGCGACGCGGAAAAAGTCCGCCAGCTGCTGGCCGACGCGCGCGTGCTGCGCCAAGCCCTTGACCGCCCGGCATGAGCCCGACCCTCACGATCACGCCCTTCCGCACGCCGGCCCGCGGGGTCGCGCAAGTGCCGGGCTCGAAGAGCATCACCAACCGCGCCCTGTTGCTCGCGGCGCTCGCCGAGGGCGAGACGTTGTTCACCGGCGCGCTCTTCAGTCGCGACACGCGCATCCTCATCGCCGCCCTGCAGGCCCTGGGTTTCGCGGTTTCCGCCGATGAAGCCGCCCACACCATCCGCATCCTCGGCCTTGGCGGACGCATCCCGAAGGCGCATGCCCGGCTGCATGTCGGCAACGCCGGGACGGCTGCGCGTTTCCTGACGGCATTCTTGGCGCTCGCTCCCGGCGGCGTGTATGAAATGGATGGCGACGAGGCGATGCGCGCTCGACCCATGGCGGGCCTGCTGGAAGCCCTCGCCGGCGCTGGTTGCCGCGCGCTCCGCGGCGATGGCCAACCCGCCACGCATTTCCCGTTCACGTTGCACACCACAGGGCGCCTGGGGGCGCTCGAGGTCGATGCCTCCGCGTCTTCCCAATTATTGTCCGCGTTGCTGATGGTGCTGCCGCTCTCGCCGGGCGCCTCCGTCCGCATGAAAGGCGCCACGGTCTCCGAACCGTTCGTCGTGATGACGGAAAAGATGTGCGCGCAGTTCGGCCGCCCGCTCACTCGCGATGAGACCGGGGCTTGGCGCTGCGCACAACCCGGCCCCTACCAAGCCCCAGGCACCTACGCCATCGAACCCGACGCCACCGCGGCGAGCTACTTCATCGCCCTGCCCGCCGTGACCGGGGCCGACGCCTGCGTCCGCCTACAGGGCTACGTGAAGGAGGGCCTCCAAGGCGACACCGCCTTCGCGGAGGTCGCCGCCCGTTGCGGCGCCGCTTTGACGCCGCAGGGCTCCGCGTTGGTCGTGCAGACCTGGAGCGCGCTCCGCGGCGGCGACTTCGACTTCAACGATTTCTCGGATACGTTCCTAACCTTGGCGACGCTGGCCCCGCTGGCCGACGCGCCGACCACGATCCGGAACATCGGGCACACCCGTAAGCAGGAAACGGATCGCGTCTTGGCGATGGCCACCGAACTCGAGCGCCTTGGGGTCAAGGTCGTCCCCAGCGCCGCCGAACTGCGCGCCGACGAACGCCTCGCCTCGCTGACAATCTACCCGGCGCGCGAAGCGCTGAAGCTGGCCGCCGCCCAAGGGCCGGTAGCGATCCACACCTATGAGGACCATCGCATGGCGATGAGCTTCGGCGTCTTGGGCTCGTACGACCTCTTCGGAGACGGCCGCCCGTGGATCGCCATCCAAGACCCGGCCTGCACCAGCAAGACGTTCCCGAAATTCTTCCAGGCACTGGAAGCGCTGCGCACCCGCTTCGTCGCGGTCGCCGTGGACGGCGGCGCCGCTTCCGGCAAGTCCAGCACCGCGAAGGCCGTGGCCCGTGAGCTCGGCCTGCTGCATGTCGATACCGGCGCGCATTACCGCTCCATCACCCGCGCGTTGCTCGATGCCGGCGCCCGACCCGAAGACACCGCGTCGGTCAACCAGGCCTTGGCTCGCCTCCGCATCGGCTCCGAAATCGCGGGCATCTCGTCCAGCCTCACGCTGGCGGGGCTCCGCCCGGCGGAGGCGACGCTGCGCACCGAGGACGTCAACGCCACGGTCTCCCAGTTCGCAGCGCTGCCGGAAGTCCGTACGTTCCTCCTCGCTTACCAACGCTCCCAGGTGGAGCTCGGCCGCGCCGCGGGCTT
This sequence comes from Verrucomicrobiota bacterium, assembly GCA_009924965.1. GTDB lineage: Bacteria > Verrucomicrobiota > Verrucomicrobiia > Opitutales > UBA953 > UBA953. Next base: position 3,065 of record RFQN01000107.1, on the reverse strand, counting down.
CGCCGGCGTCATCATGGAAGGCCGCGACATCGGTTCCGTGGTGCTCCCTCGCGCGGAAGTCCGTGTCTTCCTCCAGGCCGACCCTGTCGCCCGGGCCCAGCGCCGCGCGGCCGAAGGACAGACCGACGCGGTCGCCCAACGCGACCTCCTCGATTCGACCCGCGCGACGGCGCCGTTGATGTGCCCCGAGGGCGCCACGCGCATCGACAACACCCACCAGTCGCTCGGCGAAGTGGTGGCGCAAGTGAGTGCCTTGATCCAAGCGGCCGCCCGCACCGCATGATTCTCACGTCGAACAACCTCATCTACAAGACCGTCTACCACGGGGCGCGGGCGTTTGCGGAGGTGTTCTCGACGTTGGAGGTCGAGGGGTGGGAAAACGTCCCGACCGGGGCCTGCATCTTCGCCTCCAACCATCAGAGCATGCTGGATCCGCCTTTGATCGGGTCCTGCCTGCCGCGGGAGATCTCCTTCATCGCGCGCCGTTCGCTGTTCGATAACCCGGTGTTCGGGGCCGTCATCCGTGCCTGCCATTCGATTCCGGTCGACCGTGGCGAAGCGGACATCGGCGCCATCCGCGTCGCGCTGGCGGCGCTGGCGGACGGTCGCGGGCTCCTGATCTTCCCGGAAGGCACCCGCAGCAAGGACGGCATCATCGGCGAAGCGAAGGCGGGCGCCGGCTTGCTCGCGTGCAAGTCGGGCGCCCCCGTCGTCCCCATTCATGTCCGCGGGGCGCGCGATGTCTTGCCGCGCGGGGCCCTCTTCCCGGTCGGCGGCGCGCGGGTCCGGGTGCGCTTCGGCAAGGCGCTCGGGCCGGCCGATTACGATCCGGGCGAAGGCGTCGCGGGACGAACGATGGAAGCGTCCCGGCGCATCCTGGAGGCCATCAAGGCGCTCCCGGATTGCCACGAGCCCGGACTGTAAGGCTTACGAGATGCGCTGAGGCATCACGACGCAAAGGAAGTCTTCCTTCAGGCCGCGGATCACGCCCGGGGACATGTCGTCCTTGAATTCGAAGTCCACTTCGTCCTCGGTCACGGCCTTCAGGGGCTCGACGACGTACTGGGGATTGAAGGCGATGTTCACTTCGGGGCCGTCGTACTTCACCGCGATCGGTTCGTGGGCTTCGCCGGAATCGGACTTCGCGCTGATTTCGAGATTCTGGTTCTTCTTCGAAACAGTCAGGCGAATCGTATTGTTGCGGTCGTCGCACATCAACGCGGCGCGCGTGACGCTGTCCAAAAGCTTTTCGCGCTCGAGGCGGACCTTGCTGCCGGCTTCCTTCGGGATGACCTGGCGGTAGTTCGGGTAGTTGCCTTCGACGACCTTGGAGACGAGCTGGATGCGGTCCACGAGGCCTTCGTCGTTCTTCGGGATGTCGATGGTGAAGCCGACCTGGCGGTCGTTGTGCGAGACGTGGGCCTTGCCGCCGACCTTGAGCAGGCGCTGCAGTTCCGCGATGGTCCGTGCAGGCAGAATCAAGGCGAGGGGCTTGTCTGGGCCTTCGAGGGCGCGTTCGCACTTGGCGAGACGGCGGCCATCGGTGGCGACGACGGTCAACTTGCCGCCGGTGAACTCGAAGAAGACGCCGTTGAGGATGTAACGGTTTTCATCCGTCGATTGTGCATAGCTCACCTTGCGGAGCATCGAGCCCAGGTCTTCCTGCTCGATCGAGATCGTCGGCTGACCGGAGAAGCTCGCGATCGGCGGAAATTGATCGGCGGGCAGTCCGGCGATTTGGAAAACCGAACTACCGGAGGTGACCTTGACGCGATCCTTGCCGGTGAGTTCCACCACGGTCTCTGCGCCGGACAACGAACGGACGATGGGCACGAGGCGCTTGACGGGCAAGGTGATGCGACCTGGCGAAGTGACGGTGGCCTTGATGCGGCAGCAGATGCCGAGGTCGAGGTTGGTCGTGGTCAGGGTGACCGTATCGCCTTCGGCTTCGATGAGCACGTTCTGCAGGATCGGCATCGTGGCGCGGTTGCCGACGACGTTGGTCACGCTGGAGAGGCCGTTGAAGAAATGATTACGGTTTACCTTGAACTTCATGATGCTGACAGATTTGAGGCGTAGAGGGGTCAGTGGCAACCAATCAATGCCCACTTCCGGACGGACTGTATTAATAGATAACCCTTTGAATTGAATACAGTAGTACCCGTAAGTCTCGGAAGGGCGTGGACAGTTTCCCAAGGCGTTGAAAACAGGCGGGATGTGGTTTTGTGCATCCTGTGCCCAACCTGCGAATAAGGCTCTCCTTGTTCACAGGGAGCTAGAAGCCCGATTCCCTCACCCCTTATTCACACCACAGGCTCGTTTTCATCCTCATCCTCCGGAGCCGGGTCGGTCTCTTCTTTTTTCAGCAAGAAAAAGTGCCGGATGACCCCCCAAGTGATGTAGCCTAAGAAGATGGCGGGAAGCGCGTATTCACGGAACCGGTAGGCGGCGACTCCGACCAGGATGATGAGGATAAAGCCGCGTGACCGGGTCTTGGTATTCCAGTCGACTTTCTTGAAGCTCGGGAAGCGCACATTGCTCACCATGAGGTAAGAAATGATCAGCATGAGCGGGAGCAGCGTCCAGGACCAAGACTGCAAGGGGATCGCGTTCGCGGGGCTGTCCGACGGGACCTTCAGGATCTTGGAGAGGACCAAGACCAAGGAAGCCATCATCCCTGCGGCGGCCGGGGAAGGCAGGCCGACGAAATCACCGCCGGCGGCGCGCTTTTCGTTTCCAGGGACGAGCGGATTGGTCAGCACGTTGAAGCGGGCTAGGCGGACGCCCACGCACAGCAGGTAGATGAACGCGAAGAGCCAGGTGAAGAGCTGGATGTCGTCGTTGACCCCAGGGTTGATGATGAGGAAGCAGGCCATTAGGGCCGGGGCGACCCCGAAGGACACCGTATCGGCGATGGAATCGAACTCCGCCCCGAACAGGGATTCGCGGTGGGTGGCGCGAGCCACGCGACCGTCAAAGAGGTCGCAGAGACAGGCGAAGAGGATGAACCAGACCGCCATGACGTAGTGGCCGGCGCGTTCGTCGATGTTGACCGTGGTGAAGCG
>RFQN01000106.1 GCA_009924965.1 Verrucomicrobiota bacterium | reverse complement strand
CGGCCGCTCCGACGGCGCAGGCTCCCGCTCCGTCGCAGGATAGTCCGCCGCCTTTGCCGGTCCGGCCTGTCGCCTCTGCTGAACCTAAGCCTTCGGTGACTGAGACGGTACCTCCCGCCGCGACTGCCATCCCCGCGGCACCGCGGGCTTCTGCTCCTGCGCCGGTCCGTGCGGCTCCGGTCGTCGCGACCGAAGATCCCTGGGAAGGCTTGCGCGATATGGGCGTGTTGCCGCCGGCTGACCTGAAGGGCGAGTTCGCCTTGGGTTCGTGGTGGGCGGTCCGCGTCGGCGGCGCGTTGGCGGTCGCCTCCGTTGTTTTCCTCGGCATCTGGCTGAACCTACGCTCGACGTTGCCCGCTTGGGTGCGTTTGGGCGAGATCCTGGCCTTGGGTGCGCTGGGCCTGTGGGGCGGCCATCGTCTGGAGCAGAGCCGCCGCGACCTTGGCCGCGTCGTGTTCGCCGTCGGCCTCACGGTATTTCAGTTCGCCGCGTGGGCTTCCTATGGCATGGAGAAGATGCGCGTGCTCGAGACACCCGCGCAGGCGGCTATCTTGCAATTCTGTGTCGCCCTCGCGGTCGGCGTCGTGGCCTTGGCCCGTAAGGACAAGCTGATTGGGCAGATCTCCATCGTCTTCGCGACGGTCGCCGTCGGTCTTTCGGTGCACGCTGGGTCGGACGATTTGACGATCGGGGTGGAAGCCGGCTCGATCGCCGCGCTGGGGGCCGTTCTCCTGTCGCGGGGTGGTTGGGCTTCTTCGGCGGTCCTCGGTTTGGTTGGTTCGGTCGTGGGCTTGGTCCTGCTTTACGATGACCGTCCCGCGTCGTCCGCGCTTTCGCTCGCCGTGCAGGTCGGTGCGGGCCTGGCCTTCCTCTCGCTGTGGTTGGCCGACCGCTTTGGTCGAGTGGAATCGAGCTTCGATGACGGCAAAAAGAACGCCTTCCTTTGCGCGGCCTTCTTCCTGCCAGCCCTCATCGGGATTTGGGTCGCGGTCGGTGGGGATGACGCCCGTGCCTTGGCGGCCGGCATCGTGGCGGCGCTCGCGCTGCTCGTCGGACTCAGCGAGTTCACGCGTCGCCGGCTCGCTGCGGAGATCATTCTCGCCTCGGCCTTGGTCTTCGCGGCTTCCTCGGCCGCGTGGAAGGTCGAGCAACGACTCGTATGGGCCATCTGGATCGTGGCGGCGGCCTTGACGCAGCTCATCTATGCCCGGACGCGCGCCACGCTCTTGATTTGGCTGGCGGAAGCCTTTGCCGCGGTCGCCGTCATTGCTTACCTCAATCAATCCCCCGTGCAGCCTTGGCTGCGTCTCTTGGCGCCGGCCGCAGCGTCGGCCTTGGCCGCTTGGCGTTTTGGTTGGGGACAGGAATACGCCACCGCTTGGATCTTGCGTCGTATCGTCAGCGCCGTCGCTTTGGCCATCTTGGTCTGCGTGGTGCAAGCGCAGTTCCCCGCGGTCGATCAGCCGTGGGCCTGGTTGGTCGTCTTGCCCTGCGTGCTGGTCTTCCGTCAGCCGATGATGCTCTGGGCCCTGCTGCCGGCCTTGGCTTGGAGCCATGTGGTCGTGCTGACGCATCACCTTGCGCGGAATCCTGAAGGCATTCTTTGGCCGATGGTCTGGGCCCTGGTCTTGGCGGTGTTGGATGGTGTGGGCGTCTGGTTCCTACGGGCCCGTCACGAGGCCGCGGCCTTGGCCTTTGTCAGCGCCTTCCTCCTGTTGAAGGCTGTGGCCGCTTGGTTGGGCCTGCCGTCTTCGCCGGTGCCTCCCGCAGGGGTCTCTGCGACCTTGTGGCTCGGCGGCATCGCCTTGTTGGCGGCGCTGTCCGAACTCTATCGCCGTCTGGGGACGAAACCCTCGGCGCCTTTGCTGGTGCAATTAGCCTTCATCCCGGCCTTCATCGTTCTGTCGTACCCGCGCAGTTGGATCGAGTGCACTCTGCCGCTCACGGCGGTCTGGTTGCTGGGCTTGGCTTTGGCACTGTACGCGTTGGCTCGGCATAGCGCGGCCCTGCAACAGGTCGGCACCCTGTGCCGCACCAGCGTCGTGCTGGTCCTCGGCCTCATCGTCTACGCGCATTTCTCCGACCTGCCCGGTGCGGGGACGTCCCTCTTCTGGGCCTTGGCGGCGGCGATGACGTTCCTCTTGGGCTTCGTTTTGCAAACGCGCTCCTTCCGCATGCTTGGCATCGTCGGCCTCTTCATCGCGACCGCGCATGTCATCCTGCATGACGTCCATGACCTCTTAGGTCGCATCGTCGCCTGCGCGGCCGTGGCCATCGCCTTCTTCGGCGTGGCGTGGCTCTACGGCAAGGTCGTGAAGAAGGACGCCGGTCAGGCTTAAAGCGCCTTCAGCAGGCCTTGGATGTCGACTGATTCCTTGATCATCTTCTCGATGATCGGAATCTTGTCGGCGTCCTGACGCATCGTCTTCACCGTCATGTTGTTGATGCGGGCCGTGACCGCGAAGGATTCGGCTTCGACCGCGGCGATGGGGATGCCGGCTTCCGTCAGCCGCTTGAGGATGCCTTCGTTGGGCAGCAGGCCGTTGGAAAGCAGCACCCCGGCGAGCGACTTGGCCCCACCGTTATCGATGAACGCTTCGAGGAGGTCTTCGCGGTCGCCTGGGACGATGACGAGCGTGCCGTTGACCTTGAGGTACTCGGCGGCACGGCGGGCGGACATCGCGCCGATGACGACGCGGCGGACGCGGCGGAGGCCGGCGGGCTGGTGGAGCCAGCGGGCGCGGGTCTCGTCGGCGACCTGATCGAGGTTGGGGTAGACGAGGGTTTCCTGAAGTGGCACAACCCCGAGGAGAGGGATGCCCAGCTTGCGGAGCCCGCGGCCGGCGAAGTCGCGGATGAATTCGACCTTGTCGGGCAGAACCTTGTTCAGGATCACGCCGACCACCTCGACGCCCGCCTTGTCGAAGAGCGCCTTGTTGAGGGCGACCTCATCGATGGGCTTGCCGATGCCTCCCGCCGCCACGATGAGGGCCTTGGAGCGGAGGACGCGGGCGTTGTCGGCGTTGGAAGAGCCGAACACGGAACCGACACCGGCGTGGCCGGAGCCCTCGACCACGACGATGTCCTTGCCGTAGGCGGCACGGTCGAAGGCGCGGCAGATGCGGTCCTTCAGTTGTGGACCGATGACTTCGGGGTTCTCGAGGTAGTTCTTGGTGAATTCCGGGCCGATGGCCACCGGGGACATTGCCGAGATCGGGATGTCCAGGTTGAACAGCCCTTCGATCAGCAGCGTATCCTCGTCGACCTGGTCTTCGCCCGACTGCACGATGCGTTGGGCGATCGGCTTGATGTAGCCCACGTGCAGGCCCATCGACTGCAGCGCGGCGGTCAGGCCGAGGCAGGTCGTCGTCTTCCCGTCGTTCATGCGCGTGGCCGCGACGAAGATCCGTCGTGTGTCCAGGTTCATCGGGCTCATCAGCAAGCCCGGGACGTTCTCGGCGAAGCGCTTGCGGATGGCCATGGTCAGGCGCTCGGGCCGTCCTTGCGGGTCGGGTAGAGGTAGGACTTGTCGACCGCTTGGGCGGCGACGATGACGGCGGTGCCGAAGATGTCGTGGGCGCTGGCGCCGCGGGAGATCTCGGCGGCCGGACGTTCGAGGCCGGTGAGGATCTGGCCGTAGGCCGGGATGTCGGCGATGTGCTGCGCCATCTTGGAGGCGATGTTGCCCGAGTTCAGGTCAGGGAAGATGAGCACGCTGGCCTTGCCGGCGACGCTTCCGGTGACTTCCTTGGATTCGGCGGCGAACGGGTTGAGCGCGGCGTCGGCCTGCATTTCGCCGTCGATGTCAGCGACGATGCCGAGTTCGCGGGCCTTGCGCTTGGCCATCTCGGTGGCGGACTGGACCTTCTTGATGGAAGCCAGGCGGGCGTTGGCCGAATGGGTCGAGTAGGCGAGTAGGGCGACCTTCGGCGTGGTGTTGGTCAGGTGGCCGGCGAGGCCGGCGGTGGTCACGGCGATGTCCGCCAGCTGTTCCGCGGTGGGCTCGGGGATGACGCCGCAGTCCGCGAGGAAGAGGACGCCCTCGCAGCCGAAGCGGGCTTCTTCGGATTCGAGGATCTGCATGGACGAGACCGTCTCCACGCCGGCTTGGCGGGGCATGGTCTGGAGGATGGCGCGCAGGCCAGAGGCGGCGTGGGTGGTGGCGCCGGAGATGAGGGCGTCGGCCCCAGCCGAGGCGACCATGAGGCAAGCGAAGTAGCTGGGGTTCTTGACCAGTTCGCGCGGGTCGCCTTGCAGGTTGGTGTTCCCGTAGCGCTGGATGGATTCGAGCTTCTCGACGTAGCTGGCGATCTCGTCGCTGCGCTCCGGTTCGATCACGCGGATGCCCTCGAGGCTGATGTTGAGGCGCGCGGCGGTGATCTTGATGCGCTGGCGGTCGCCGATGAGGATGGGCACGCCGAGCTTCTTGGTCACGAACTGACGGGCGGCCTGGATGATGCGCGGGTCGGCGCCTTCGGGGAAGACGACGCGCTTCGGGTGGTTCTGGAGACGGGCGGAAAGACGGGAAATCAGGGACATGGAGGGAGCGGCCAGCGCAGGGCTGGCCTCCTTTCTATTAGACGCAAAAGCAGTGGCAGGGCGAGGCTGAAGGCGCTCACCCTGCGAACCGTTGCCGGAGAGTCACTTAGCCGACGGAGCCGCTGGGGCGTAGGTGAAGGTCGGGAAGCCCTTGAGGGCTTGCTTGGTCTCGGTCGTCACAGGGTAGCCCAGCTGGGCGAAGAAGTCGGAGACGTCGACCTTGGCGGCCTGGCCGTAGCGCACCACAAAGCTGTTCTGCTTGGCGGGCACGTCGCCCTTGGCCGGGCTCTGGGCGTAGGAGCGGAGCGTCGCGCGGAGGGGCTCCCAGCCGTGGGCGTGGATCAGGACGATGAAGGGCGAGAGCTGTTCGAAGGGGCCCATGTCGGGCGGCGTGGCCAGGCGCTTGGCCATGTTGGCGTTGAGGTCCTTGAGGGAGCCGTGGCCCGTGCCGCGCGGTAGGCCGACGAGTTTCTCCATGCAATAGAGGGAGAAGAGATTGCAGGTCACTTCGGTCTGCCCCGGGAAAGTCCAGTCCGTGCGCTGGTGGTTGTGGCCCAGTTCATGGAAGAAGCCCCAGTTGCCCTTGGTGGACAACTTCTGGAGGTCGACGATCTCGGCTTCGCTGGGGTTGAGCCAGCACATGAACGGGTAACCCGAATGCATGAAGCCCGCGGAGATCTGGATGTCGGGCACCACGCGTTCCGGGGCGAGGCGTTCGAGGGCGACGAGGTCGTCTTCCAGTTCCATGGCCTTATCCCACCATTCGGTGATGGGCTTCGGGTCGACGATCTTGGCGACGGTGCTGCGGCGGACGTGCAGGATGGCGTGCTTGGCGACGAAGGTCACCCAAGGGGCTGGCGAAGCGGCGAGCGATTGCTTCCAAGTTTCCGGCGTGTCCTTGCCGAGCACGTAGGTCGGCATCGCGACGGCATTCGCGAAGGTCAGGCTGCTGGGGCCTTTCGCCGGTTCGGCGGGCGCG
>RFQN01000105.1 GCA_009924965.1 Verrucomicrobiota bacterium | reverse complement strand
CGTTTACCCCCGACGAGACCCTCCCTCCCCGGGTCCGCCGCCAATCCTGGATCGGCGCACCGCGGGCCGCCGGGCGCAGTATGTATGCAATTATCGGATACATAGCGCGGTCGGCTGGCCGTCGGCCCACCCCGAAATCGGTTGCCAATCCGCGTCCGCTGTGTTTCGTTAAGCCTACCGCACACCTCCTCTCATGAAGCACGCCGTTCCCTTCGCCCTCCTCGCCGCCACGCTCGCCTTCACCGGCTGCAACACCTACGTCGGTGTCGACAATCCCGACCAGGCCAGCTCGACGTACTCCAACGTCACCGGTTCGCTCGTGACGCGCTACAAGGCCTCGCCGGAGGCGGTCTTCAACGCCGTGAAGCGCGCCGTCGACTCGCAGAGCGACACCATGAAGCGTATGGGCGAATCCGACAAGCGCGTGAACAACGAGCTGCAGGCCGTCACCGTCTACGCCCGCGCCATCGGCGACCTCGAGATCAAGATTGAAGTCGAGAAGGTCGAAGACCAGGTCACCAAGGAGAACTTCACCCAGGTCACCGTGAAGTACGGCTTCTTCGGCAACTGCGAACAGAGCCAGCAGATCGTCTCCCGCATCACGCAGAACCTCCGCCGCTAAGCGCGCCGGGCGGAACCGCCAACGGACGCCGCCTGGCCTTTCGGCTCGGCGGCGTTCTTTTTTAAACCAGCATTCACCAAGACATGGGCAACATCCACGGACATAGTTTCCGCATCGCGACCTTCGGCGAAAGCCATGGCCCGGCGCTCGGCGTCGTCATCGACGGCTGCCCGCCGCGCGTGCCGTTCGACCTCGCCTTCCTGCAGAGCGAGCTCGCCCGCCGGCGCCCCGGCCAGAGCAAGCTGACCACGCAACGCCAGGAGGGCGACGTGCCTGAGATCCTCTCCGGCCTCTCGCCCGCCGGGCTCACCCTCGGGTCGCCCATCGCCATCGTCATCCGCAACGTCGACCAGCGTTCCTCCGCCTACGCGGAGATGCAGAGCGCCTACCGGCCTTCGCATGCGGATTTCACTTACGACGCGAAATACGGCATCCGCGCCGTCGAAGGCGGCGGCCGTTCCTCCGCCCGCGAGACCGCCGCGCGCGTCGCCGCCGGCGCGCTCGCCAAGACCGTCCTGAAGCATGCCTGCGGCGCGACCATCACCGCTTGGGTCGAAAGCGTCGCCGACATCCGCATGCCCGCGGTGGCCAAGACGCCGACGCTCCAGCAGGTCGAAGCCTCGCCCACGCGCTGCCCCCACCCCGCCACCGCCCGACGCATGGAGGCGCGCATCCATGCCGCCCGCGCGGACGGCGATTCCGTCGGCGGCGTCATCTGCTGCGTCATCTCCGGGCTCCCCGCCGGGCTCGGTTCGCCGGTCTTCGACCGCTTCGAGGCCGAACTCGCCAAGGCCATGCTGTCCCTGCCCGCGACCAAGGGCTTCGAGCTCGGCAGCGGCTTCGCCGGCACCTTGCTCAAAGGCAGCGAACACAACGACCTCTTCGTGAAGAAGGGCGGTCGCATCCGCACCGCCACCAACCGCTCGGGCGGCACCCAAGGCGGCATCACCAACGGCGAAGACGTCGTCTTCCGCGTAGCCTTCAAGCCCACCGCCACGGTCCTCAAGCCCCAACAGACCGTCAGCCCCGACGGCAAGGCCACCTCGCTCAGCGCCCGCGGCCGCCACGACCCCTGCGTGTTGCCCCGCGCGGTCCCCATCGTCGAAGCCATGGCGGCCTTGGTCGCCGTCGACCATTGGATCCGCGACCGCGGCCAGAACGCTCCCTTCGGCCGTTGCGGACGCAAAGCATGACCCCGCTGATCCTCGTCCTCGGTCCGGCTGGCTCCGGTCGCAGCATCCTGCTCAAGGAACTGATCGAGAACGCCTGGCCCGCCGGGAAGCAGGTCCGCACGCTCCGCATCGCGGGCGATGCCCCGGCTGACCACCCCGCCGGAGACCTATGGTCGCTGACCGATGAGCAAGCCATCCTCCCCGCCCCCGGCACGGAAGATGCGGCCATCCTCGTCACCGACGGCCGCCGCTCGGTGGTCGACCAGATGGAGGCCTTGCATCGCATACTCCATGGCTCGACCCAGTGGCAGGTGCAGCGCATCGTCGCGGTCCTCGACTGCCCGCTCGCCCATCGCCATGAGGTCGTCGCCGAATGGTACGGGGCGGCCGTCCATTTCGCCGACGCCGTCATCGTCGCCCGCCGCTGGGAAGTGCCCGGCCAATGGCTGAGCAAATACCTCGCGACCTACACCGACGCGTTCTACCCGTGCCTCTTCGTCAACCTGCTGAAGAACGGCAGCTTGGCCAACCCGGCCGAAGTCATCGAGGGCGAACCCTTACGGATGTCCCACATCTTCGACGAGATCGACGCCGTCGACGAGATGGAGTTCGACGAGGACAACCTGCCCGACGAACCGTTCGACCTGGTGCGCCAGCCGGATAAATACTTCGCGCGCGACGACTACGGCCGCCGCTTGATCGCCGTGCCCGACATCACGGAAACGCTCCGCGTCGAGGGACGCTGACCACCGGGCGATGCGCTTCCTCATCGCCATCTATGCTTGGTTGCTGGCCACCCTTCCGGAAGCCTTCGCCCGCCTCAACGCCTGGGGTCTGAGCTGGGTCCTGTGGGGCCTACGCCGCCAGACGATCACCCGCAACTTGGCGGCCAGCTTTCCAGATAAGGATGCAGCCTGGGTCCGGCGCATCGGCCGACTGTCGTGCCGGCGCACCGCTGAGATGGGCCTCTACGCCATCGCCTCACCGCGGCTGAACGAAACGGAAGTGCGCGACCGCATCCAGCTCCACCCCGAGCTGCTCGCCGGTCCCGCCAACCTGCGTGAAGCTGGTGGTTATGTGCTCTTCGTGCCGCACTTCTCCTTGATGGAGATGATGACGGCCGTGAAGTTCCTCGACGCCGACCTCGGTCGCCGCGACTGGGTCACCTTGTATCGCCCGCTCGACCTCGCCGCCGCGGAGGTCTGGGTCAAGGCCTCGCGTGAGCGTTTCGGCATGCGCCTAGTCTCCAGGCGCGAGGGCTTCGGCCAGACGATGCAAGCCGTCCGCAACGGTGAGATCGCCGCAATCCTCTTCGACCAAAGCACGCACCTCGGCTCGCGGATGGATTTCCTCGGCCGACCGGTCGCGACCACCGACCTGCCGGGCATCATCGCCCAGCGCTTCAAGGCGTCTGCCCGCGTCTTCTGGGCCGAGCGCACCGGCTTCTGGCGCTGCCGGCTTCGCACGCATCCCCTCACGTCGACGGACTCCGTCGGCCTGACGCTGGAGTCGAACGCTTGGTTGGAAGCCCGCCTGCGGTCGGGAGACGAGGCCTGCGCCGACTGGCTCTGGGCTCACGACCGCTGGAAGCACGGCGAGAACCCAAGCATCAAGCCACTGCAGGTCTAAGCCTTATTGGCCCGCGGGAGCCGGGGTGGCTTCAGCAGGAGGCGTGCGGCGCTTACCGTCGCCGTCCTTAGCGGCGGCCGACTTCGCCTTAGCTTCCTTCATCTCAGGGCCGTACTTCTCCATGAGCCTACGAATGTAGGCGAAGCGTTCCTCGCGCGAAAGCTTAAGGAACTTTTCGCGCTCTTCCTTGGCCTGGTCCGCCGGCATCTGCTTCAGGTGATGCTCCAACACGCGGGTAGCGAAACCGTAGCCACTGGTGCCGCTGCGCTCGCGCAATTCCTTGAAGGCCTTGCGACGCTCCTCCGGGCTGGCGTTCTCCAGCTCCGCCAGCTTCTTGGCGAATTCGCGGCGATCGTCGCCCGACATGTGTTCGATGTGCTCGATGGCCTCGCGCATCCCGCGGATACGCTCCGGAGCGAGCTCAACAATCTTGCGGATGGTCTGGATCTCCTCCGCCGACGGCTCGCTCACCGGCGGGCGGTTTCCCGGCGGGACCGCCGGATCGGCGGCCCAAACAAAGCTTCCCAGCAGGACCGGCAGCAGATGGCTGAGGCGCATGGGCTTAAAGTCCGGTGGTGGCGAGGGCCTCGACGACCGCCGAGGGCTTGTCGACGACCGGGGTGAGGATCGCGAGGTCGTCGGCGACGCCGAGGATCGCGTTGAACTTGGCGGACTCGTCGCTGGCCAACAGCGCATGGGTCTGCTGGATCAAGGCGTCGTCGGCCGAGGGACGGGTCAAGACGAAGGCGGCCACGAAGCAGGCGGCGACGGTCGAAGCGATGGAGCTCCAGCGGATGACCTTGCGGCGGGCGCGGTCGGCCTGGACGGCACCCACGACACGGTCGCTGAACCCAGGGACAAAGGCGCGCTGGCCGGGCGCCAAAGCGGCGGCGAGGTCGCGGTCGAAGTTACTGTTGGAAGGCTTTTCCATGGGTCAGTTCAGGGAATGAAACCCCGCCAAGGGCGGCAGGTTGCAGGGGTTAGTTTTTTTCATAATAGTCCTTCAAAAGTTCGCGTAAACGGGTGCGGGCACGGTGAATCCACGTTTTTACCGAGGAAACCGGGGCGTCCATGGCCACGGCGATCTCCTCGTAAGGGAGGTCTTGCTGCACCAAAAGGAGGATTGCCGTCCGCTGCTCAGGGGGGAGCTGGGCCACCGCCTTCTGGAAGGATTCCTCCAGTTCGACCACCTTGCGGGCAGACTCATGGCTGGCATCGCCAGGCTCGGGGGCCGACTCCAAGGTGCTGGTCGGCTTGCGGGTCTTGCGCCGCCACTCGTTGAGCACGAGGTTGTGGGCGATGTGGATGAGGTAAGTGCTGAGTTTGGCTTCGGGCCGCCAACGCGCGGCGGCCCGGTGTAGGCGCACGAACACTTCCATCGCCAACTCCTCCGCGGTCGTCTGCGAGCCGACTTCCGCCCGGAGATAACCGACCAACCGGGGATGATGGCGATCCACGAGCTGACGGAGCGCGTCATCGTCGCCGGCGGCGACCAGCGACATCAGCCGCTTGTCGTCCTCGTCCTCAGGCAACGCTGGGTTCTCCGCAGGCATCTAGGGATTTAAACCACCTAAAGGCGGGAAAGTTGGAGGCTGCGGAGCCAAAGTTTATTTCTTGGCTTCGGGCGCCTTGGCCGCGGGAGCGAGCTTGGTCTTGGCCTGCTCGATCGACTTGACGACCTCGGCGGCCGGGAGGACCACCGGAGACATCGAGATGCCACCGTTGTCGCCGGCGCTGCCGAAGCGCGTGGTCAGGAGGCCGGCGAAATGGCCCGTGTTGCCGAAGACCGGCAACCCCGTCGTGCTGAGGTGGATCGAATAATAGGCGCGGGGCTTCTCCAGGACGGCCCGGACGGCATCGCACTCGACGGAGGCGGTCCGACCCATGGCCTTATCCAGGCGAGAGAGCACGACGACCTCATCCAGGATGCCCAGCTTCTGCACCGCGGTAAGGTTGATCGGCACGAACTTGGCGTCCTTGGCTTCCTCGGCGCCGGCTTCCGGACGGAGATAGGCCAAGTTCAGGTCACGGTCCTTGTAGACAACGACGGCGGGAATCTCGGAACCGTCCGGCATGATGAAGCGGGCTTCCTTGACTTCGCTGGTCACCGACAGCTTCACCTGGTTGCC
>RFQN01000104.1 GCA_009924965.1 Verrucomicrobiota bacterium | reverse complement strand
ATCGTCGGCATGCTCGTCGGCCTCGCCGTCACGAACGTCGGCAAGATCCTCGGCGAAGGCCAGGAATTCTCGGCCAAGACCATGGTCAACGACTCCATGAAGACGGCGTTGCTGAACTACCGTCTGGCCATGGGCGACTATCCTTCGACCGAAGAAGGCCTCAAGGCCCTCGTCGTCGCGCCGGAAGGCAAGACCGGCTGGCGCGGACCGTACCTCGACGCCAAGGGCGGACGCGTGCCGCTCGACCCGTGGGGCCATGAGTACCAGTACCGCTACCCCGGCGTGAAGAACACCGAATCGTACGACCTCTTCTCGGTCGGCCGCGACAAGGCTCCGGACACCGCTGACGACATCGGCAATTGGTAAACCATCCGGACCAGTCTCGCGCGGGCCGCTCGGCGCGCAGCGGCTTCACCTTGCTGGAGACGCTGCTCGTGCTTGGGCTCATCAGCATGCTGGCCGCCGTGCTCATCGGCGGGTCGGCTTCCTTGCTGAAAGGCACCGCGCGCGATGACCCGGAGTCGGCGCTGATGGCCCTGCTGCAGACCGTGCGCCGCCAAGCCGTCGAACAGTCCAAGGTCATCGAGCTGAAGCCCGACATCGAGGAAGACGGCGAGGAAACCGTGCTCTCCTATTCCTTCAATGGGCAGAAGGAGACCCTGCCCGTCGCTGGCGACACCCGCGTGAAGATCATCGCCCCCGAGGTGAAGGAAGCGATCCTCCTCGGTGGCCAGGTTGAGGAACGCGCGCTGACGCGCATCCGTTTCTACCCGGACGGCACCTGTGACCGCATGCGCGTGGAGATCCTGCGCAACCAGGCGCGGCGCGTGATCCCGATCGACCCCTTGACCTGCGCGCCGCTGCCGCCAGAAGACGCCAAATGAACCGCCGCGCCTTCTCCCTCATCGAGGTCCTCGTGGCCTTGGCCATCTTCGCACTCGCCGCGGTCGGCTTGGGCGCGGCGTATTCCAACGTCCTGCTCGGACGCCAGGCCCTGAAGCAATACGACGTCGGCGCCGAAGACATGGCCCGTTGCCGCGCCGCGCTGCTGGAGACCGTGAACTTCGACGACATCGAAACCGGCGGAGACATCTACCTGCCCGACGACCGCATGGCGCGCTGGACCGGCAAGGTCGAGCCCACCGCCGTCAGCGACCTCTTCCAGGTCACTCTCAGCGCCGAGATTCAGAGGGAAACCGGCGGCGAGTTCATCCCGATGAAGGAAGAGACGCGACTGCTCCTCCGCCCCACGTGGTCGACCGCTTCGGACCGCAAGCTCATCCGCGACGCCGCCAAGGAGCGCCTCCTCAAGGAACGCGGCTACGACGAAGCTACTGGCGGCGGCACCCAATTCATCAGCGCCCCCACGCCCAAGAAGCCCCTCGGCGGCGGCAACAACAAGGGCGGTAACGGTGGCCAAAACAACGGAGGCAACACCAACGGCAAAGGCGGCAATGGGAAAGGCAACCAGCCCGGCGGGAATAACGGCAAGGGCGGCAACAACGGCGGCCCGACCAACGGTGGCGGTAAGGGCGGCAATACGGGTGGCGCCCCGAACGGCGGTGGCCAGAACAACGGCGGTGGGCGCGGTGGTAATACCGGTGGCGGTACCGGTGGCGCTCCGAACGGCGGCGGCAACACAGCAGGAGGTCGCGGCCCAGTCGCACCCCTCCCCAAACAATGAGCCACGCCCGCGCCCAGTCCCGCGGCTTCACGCTGCTCGAGACCCTCGTCTCGCTCGCCTTGCTCGGCATCCTGATGGTCACGCTGAACACCTTCCTCTTCTCCATGAGCGAGCTCTGGGGCGGAAAGCGCGACCAACGCCTCTTCGACCAGCACGTCCGCGCGGCCACCCGCCAGGTCCGCGAAGTCCTCGAAGGCTCCACCACCGGCCCTGGCGCCGTCGGCTTCGTGATCAAGGAAGTCCGCGCCGCGGACGGCACCAATGCGCCGCGCATCGCCTTCACCTTGGCCGACGCCGGTCGCTTCGCCGATTGGCCAGAAGCGCCGCTGCCGGACGTCGACTGCTCACTGCACGCCGACCCGGAACGCGGGCTCATTCTCCAATGGCAGTCGCGCCTCGAGCTCGAACGCGACCTCAACGACATCCACGAAACGGTCCTCACCCCCTTCGTGACCTCGCTGGCCTACGACTACTACGACACCGACCTCCGCAAGTGGACCACGGAAGAAGAGCCCGCGAAGGATACCGCCGGCACCGCTTACCAGAAGCCGGCGCGCGTGCGCCTGCGCTTTGCGCGCGGCCAACTGAAATCGGAGGTCATCATCGACCTCCCCATCAAGCGCCCCGGCGCCTCCCGCCCATGAGGACTCGTCGCCGCGGCTCCGTCATCGTCGTCGTCCTGGTACTCATCACCTTGGCCTCGCTGCTCTTGGCGCGATTCATGGAGGACAATTCCCTAGAGCTGGCGATGGCCACGCGCGAAGTCGACCGCTCGCGCCTGCGCGTCGAGGCCATGTCCGAACTCGAGCTCGCCCTCGCCGTGATCGCCGAGATCCGCTCCATCGACCTGAACAAGGTCCACGACCCGGCCCAAGGCTACGACGACCCGCACAAGTATTCGGGCATCCCGGTCCGCGAAGGCCTGGAAGTCCACTTCGAGTACGAGGACGAAAGCGGCAAGCTCCCCCTCTCCACCCTCGACAAGAACACCCTCATCCAGCTGCTCTACTCCTTGGGCCTGGAGCAGCGCGACGCCGAGCGCGTGGCGGACGCCATGGTCGCCTGGACCAGCAAGAAGTACGAATCGATCGAGGAAGAAGCCACCGATGCGGCCTACCAACGCGCCAAGCTCTCCTTCAAGCCCGCCCGCCGACCGCTGCGCTCCTTCGAGGAACTCCGCACCATCGGCGTAGCCAAGGACTTCTTCTTCGACGAAAACGGCAACCCGAAGCGCCTGCTCCGGGATTTCCAGCAGTGCGTCAGCCTCTACACCTTCGGCGACACCAACATCAACAGCGCCTCCGATGCCCTCTTGCTTTCGCAAGGCCTGGATGAGCGCCAGCTCGCGCTGATCCGCGACCGCCAGAACGAGCAGAAGAAGCGCATCGTCGGCACCCCGCCCTATTTCCGCGTCACCAGCGAAGTCCGCCAACTCATCGGCGCGGCCGGCTCCCTCTCCCGCTTCGACGACGAAGTGCACCTCATGTGGGTCCGCGTGACCGTGAAGGAAGGCCAGTCCAAGTGCCGCGTCAGCGCGCTGGTCGCCATCCGCGACGACGTCACCTTCACCGCCGCGGTCGCGGACCCGGACGCCACGCCGGCGATCGACGCCGTGACCGGCACGGCCACGGCGCGCGGCTTCACCCCGACCACGGCCGCCTCGACCTCCTCGACCGGCGTCAGCGCGACGCCGACGACCGGGACGGGCCGCACCTTCGGCGGCGGCACGACCACCGCGAAGACCCCGACGGCGCTGACCCCGGGCGTCGTGCTGAACACCGCCAGCGCCGTGACCCTCGGGGGCCGCACCGCGAGCACCAGCCTCAACTACCCCTTCCAGATCCTCGCCTGGAGCGAAGACAACGGCGCCCCCAAGGTGACCGAACCGAAGGACGACGAAGAAGAAACCGTGATTCGTCGTCCCGGCCAGATGCAAACCTCCAGCACCCCTTCCAAGACCAAATGAGCACCCTCTCCAACCTGATCCCTGGCCAAGCCCCGCTCGGCGCGGCCGCGCTGCTGCCGGGCAACCGCTTCTTCGTGCGCTCCGTCGCCCTCGAAGGCGAAGACGCCGCCGGCCAAGTGGCCTTGGCGCTCGAAGCCCTCTCGCCCTTCCCCACCGAGCAGATGCTCGTCGGCCACGTCGTCGCGGCGGAAGGCAAGCAAGCCTTGGCCTATGCCGCGCATCGCCGCCGCTTCACCCCGGAAGAAAGCTTTGCGTGGCCGGACGACTGCCAGGTCATCCCGGAGTTCCTTGCCCTCTGCGGCGAACGTCCCACCGGGGCCGGCGTCGTCGTACACCGCGGCGAAGAGCGCCTCATCGCGCTCGCCTGGGATGCGACCAACCCCCTGCCGGTGGCCATCAGCGTCGCCGACGTGGCGGATGCCGATGAAGCCAGCCTCGCGGCGGAAGTCTCCGCTCGCGCTGGCCTCGCCGGGGCGCCCGTCACGACGGTCACCGGTGCCTTGCGCAGCGACCTCCAGGAAAACGACCTCGTCCTCCAGCGCGAAGGCGGCAAGCCGTTCACCATCGCCCAAAAGGGCCTCGATGAGGCGGACATCCGCGACGTCGATTTCCTGAACGCGCGCCGCAAGAAGGAACGCCTCAACCTCATCCTCTGGAACCTCACGCGCGCCGCCGTCGCGGTGCTCGTCCTCTCCCTCCTCACGGAAGTCGCCGCCGCCGGCATCACTTGGCGCTCCAATCAGCTCAAGGCCCTCAACGAATCCCGCCGGGCGGAAGTCGCGGAGATCGAGGCCGACCAAGCGACCGCCAGCCGCATCGAAGACGTCCGCACGAAGTCGCCGTTGGCGCTGGAGATGCTGGCCCTGGCCAACGAACAGCGCCCCTCGACGGTCGAGTTCACCCGCATCAACTGCAAGACGAACACGACGCTCGAGATCGAAGCCCGCACGACGAACCCCGCGGACATCTCGGCCTTCGAAAAGGCTTTGAAGGATTATCCGGAAGTCAGCGGCGTCGCCAGCAAGGACATGCGCGCCCGCGACAACTACACCACCTTCACGTTCACGATCACCTTCAAGGTCGACACCCTCCGCAAGACGGTCGCCAAGGCCGAAGCCGCTAAAGCGGCCGAAGCGGCCAAGGCGGCCGAAGAAGCCAAGGCGGCGGAAGCGGCCAAAGCCGCCGCCACGCCTGCGCCGGCCACGCCCGCCGTGCCTGTCATCGCCCCTGCCGCCAAATAATCCCTTACGCACATGAAACACCTTTTCTTCGGACTCCAACCCCGCGAACGCTACATGGCGCTGGCCGCCCTGGCGGTCGCCGCGTTCCTCTGGGCCACTTCCGCCTGGGGCCGCGCCCGCGATGGTTGGGCCGGCTGGCAATCCCTCGAAGGCGAAGCCGCGACGCAGGTCATGTGGCTCAACAAGAAGGCCGAGATCCGGGCCGCCGCCGAATCCGCCGTGAAAGGCTTGGACGCCGGTCGCGGCTATGACGCCACGCGCCTCGTCGAGGAAGCCCTCTCCGCCGCAAAGGACGCCGGCCTCAACCCCACGACCGAATCGCCGAAGACGCAGAAGTCGGGCAAGTTCGCGGTGCACACGCTGCAGCTCAGCTGCCGCCGCGCCGACCTCGCCTCGGTCGTCCGCTTCTACCAGTCCATCAGCCCGCGCGCGCCGTACATCGCGGTGAACACCCTCTCCTTGCAGGCCGACCGCGGCAACTCGGGCACCGTCACCATGGTCGTGACGCTCAGCTCGCTGGAATTGATCGCGCCGGTGAAGTGAGCGCGGCTGAAGGCCGCGAGGGGACACGTTGGCAAGGGGACAGGGAGACGCAGGGGAAGATTACGGAGTACAGAGTAAGGAGTACAGATGAAGGCATAAGGTAGGGGCGTGGCTGTGCCGCGCACTCCTGCGGAGGAGGGC
>RFQN01000103.1 GCA_009924965.1 Verrucomicrobiota bacterium | reverse complement strand
TGGGCAGCGTAGGTGGCGGCGTCCCACAGCTCGAAGTGAGCGCCCATGCCCAAGAGCACCGACTCGCGGGTGATGCCGGCGGGCTGCTCAGCCTGCAGACGCTTCGACAGGCCCGCAACGGGGTCCGCCTTCGCCGAAGGATAGAAGCGTTTCCACTCCAACTGATTGGCCCAGAAGGCCGCCAAGAAGGCGTATTCGCCGTTCTTGGATAGTTCGGTGTCGTAGCTGTTGGCGAAGTTCGGCTGTGGGTCGCCCATGTGGCGCAAGCCTGCGACCAAGCGCTCACCGAAGCTGGTATGGACTGACGACGCGGCCTTCAGGTCATGCCGCCCGACCGAATAGGCGAAGGCGAAGACCAAGAGCAAGGGCGTCCCCACCCACGCCAACGTCCGCCAGCGCGGCGTCGCGTCCTCCACGGCCCCTTCCGCCCAGAGCTGGGTGCAACCGAGGCGGCGCCAAAGGAAGAAAAAGCCGACGGCCACGGCCAGTACGCCCGTGAGGATGAGCGGCAGGTTGTAGGACTCCTTGATGTTCTTCACGACCTCGGTCGTGTAGATCAGGTAGTCGACGGCGATGAAGTTGAAGCGCACGCCGAACTCCTCCCAGAAGAGGATCTCGGAGATCTTCCAGAACGTGAAGAGGAACGCGCCGAACGCCCACGCTGGGAGGAGCACCCAGCGTCGCCAAGCCGCCCCGCCGACGAGGCTGAGGCCGGCGAACGGCAAGGTCAGGAACCAAGCCATGACCGCATCGAACAAGATGCCCGCAGGAGCCCGTCGGGGGCGAGCCTTTTTGCAGCCGTCGACGACCGCTGAACGGTCACTTTTCCGGCACCTCATCGACACCGGATCCACCCCACGGATGACACCGGCCTAAGCGCTTCAGGCCGAGCCAGACTCCTTTGAAAAAACCGAACCGCTCCAAGCTGGTCGCCATGTAGCAGGAGCAGGTCGGGTGAAAGCGACAGCCGGAGCCTGGGATCAGGTGGAGCGGCCGAGACAGGAACTTCCTGTAGAAAGCGACGGCCAGCAAGGCCAGCCGCGCCAACCAGGATGGCCGAGGCTCGCTCATTCGGCGGGACGGGAGCCCTTGGCGACGGCCCCGGCCACGGCCACCGCATAGATCCGCCGCAAGTCCTTGAGGGGCTTGCGGAGCATGCTCGGACGGGCGATGAGGACGACCTCCCAGCCCTGCGGCAACGCCGCCGGGTCAGTCCGAAAAAGCTCCCGGGCGAGGCGCTTGGCCCGGTTACGGTTGACCGCCAACGGGATGGCCTTCTTGGCCACCACCACCGCGAAACGGGCAGGCACGGCGGCGGCCGCCTCTTCGGCCGGCCCGATGTTCAAAAGAAAAGGCCCGCAGTCGAGCCGCGAGCCTTGGGAGCGGAGGCGTTGGAAATCGGCCGAGGCGCGAATCCGACGTTCCCGCGGAAGACGCATGCGCTTACTTCCAGGAAGCCGTGCCGAGGCGCTTGCGGCCAACCTTACGGCGAGCGGCGAGGACCTTGCGACCACCCGGGGTCTTGGAGCGGGCGAGGAAGCCGCACTTGCGGGCGCGGGATTTCTTGGAAGGGCGGTAGGTGGGTTGCATGGCGTTTGAAGGGGACAGCCAAGAACACCCCGCCCAGCCTGTCAAGCCCCACGCTTCCCGGCTTGGCAGGAGGCCATCGGGCTGGAAAGATGGGGTTAATGAGCCCCGAAGAAGGAAAGAAGCGCCCTCCCCCCCTGCGCGCCTACCTAAACAAGGAGTTCATGACCAGCCCGCAGGCCCGGACCATCCGCGTGATGACCGAGCTGACCGAGCCCCACCTGCGGTTCAAGAAATACAACGTCCGGAACACCGTGGTCATGTTCGGCTCCGCCCGGACGCTACCCCTCGAACAAGCCCGCGCCCAATACGACGAAGTCAAGGCGCTCATCGCCCGCGGCGAGTGCTCCGGGTCGGAATGCTCCGCCCGGCTCCGCATCGCGGAGATGAACCTACGGAGCGCACCCTACTACGAAGCCTGCCGCGAGCTGGCCTACGAAATGACGAAGTGGTCGCTGTCGCTGCCCGAGTGGCAACGCTTCCTCGTCTGCTCCGGAGGCGGGCCAGGCATCATGGAAGCCGCCAACCGCGGCGCCTTCGAAGCCGGCGGACGCTCCGTCGGGCTCGGCATCGCCCTGCCCTTCGAGCAGAGCCACAACCCTTACATCACGCCCGAGCTCGACCTCGAGTTCCACTATTTCTTCGTCCGCAAATACTGGTTCCTCTACCTCGCCAAGGCGATGGTCGCCTTCCCCGGCGGTTTCGGAACCTTCGATGAGCTCTTCGAGATGATGACGCTGATCCAGACGGGCAAGACGAAGAAGCACCTCCCGGTGCTGCTCTTCGGCTCGGAGTTCTGGAAGAAGCTGCTCAACTTCGAGGTCTTCCATGAATGGGGCATGGTCTCGCCCGAAGACCGCAACCTGTATGTCCACGTCGACTCCGTCCAAGAAGCGCGCGACACGCTGATCAGCATCATCACGGAGAAGTACCTCACGGATGGCCACGAGCCCAACGACTGACGTCGTCCTCGTCGCGTGGACGACCTTGCCGACGCGTGCAGACGCCGATCGGCTGGCCGCCGGCGCCGTCGAGGCCCGCCTCGCCGCCTGCGCCCAAGTCGAAGGCCCGCTCCGCTCGCACTACATCTGGGAAGGGCAGGTCCAAGCCGAAGACGAATACCGCCTGACGTTCAAGCTGGCGGCGGCGCAGGAACCCGCGCTGCGGACTTGGGTCCACGGCCGACACCCCTACGCCCTCCCGCAGTGGCTGGCGGTCCCGGCCACGCACGTGAGCCCCGCCTACCAAGCCTGGGTCCTCGGGGTCCGCTGAACCGCCATGACGACCCACACCCTCGAAGCCCTGCTCTACTTCCTCCTCGGGCTCGGCTTGCTCGGCGCATGGACGTACGAATACCTCAAGCGACGACGCACCCATGGGCCCGAGAGTTTCTGGCCCGGCACGTCGAGCGCCCCTTGGCAGGCCTCGCTTCTGATCGCCGCGGTGATGCTTCTGATCACCATCGCCGAGACCGCCGTCGAACGCCGTTTCGGCGTCACGGCCCAGCAATCCACCATCGCACCGTCGTTCCTGCTGGCGATGCTCGGCGCCTCCATCATCGAGGAAGCCGTCTTCCGCGGCTTCACGGCCCCGAGCTATTTCGGCGGACGCAAACTCCTCGCGCTCATCCTCGTCGGCTCGCTCGTCTTCAGCGTCATCCACAACTTTGATCTGCAAAGCACCCAAGGGCGCATCAGTACCGCCTTCGCGTTCGTGACTTCCGTCTGGCTCTACTTGGCGCGCTTCAATCCCTTGAATCCGGAGCGTTCCCTCGTGCCCTGTTTTACGGGTCATGCCGTGCGTAATCTCGCGGTGTTCGGGATTAAATGGGCACAAGGCTTCATAAACTGGAATTAGGGCGGCAACCTCTGCAAAACCGTTGCAACAGCGGAGGGATTGGGGTGTCTTAAAACCACCCCCATGAATACTCCCGAAAGCAATAACCGTCGTGAATTCCTGAAGCTCAGCGCCCTCGCTGGGCTGAGCTTGGGTCTCGGTGCAATCCCCACCGCCCAAGCCGCGCCGGACCCCAAGAACCTGAAGCTGCAGGGCCATGACGAGATCAGCGTCACGCGTCCCCGCCCCGCCGGCAACAAGCCTGTCTGGGACCTCCAGACCAAGCCCCTGGCCAAGGTCCGCTGCGCGTTCATCGGTCTTTCCCGCGGCTTCACGCACCTCAACTCCGCGCTGAACATAGACTTCGCCGAAGTCGTCGCCGTCTGCGACATCAACCAAGACCGCGCCAAGCGCGCCGCCGCCAAGGTGAAGACCGTCAGCGGCAAGGAACCGGCCATCTACATGGAGAACGAAGACTCCTGGGAAAAGATGGTCGCCCGCGACGACATCGACGTGGTCTACATCGCCACGCCCTGGGAATGGCACGTGCCGATGGCCGTCAAGGCCATGGAATGCGGTAAGCACGCCTTCATCGAAGTCTCCGCCGCCGTCTCCGTCGACGAGTGCTGGCGCCTGGTCGACACGTCCGAAAAGACCCAACGCCACTGCGCCATCATCGAGAACTGCTGCTACGGCGATGAGGAGCTCTTCGTCCTCAATATGGCCCGCCAAGGCTTCTTCGGCGACCTCAAGCACGCCGAGTGCGCTTACATCCACAACCTTTCGCACGACGTGCTGTGGCAGCTCGGCAGCGAAGGCGGCTGGCGCCGCAACTACCACACGTTCATGGACGGCAACCTCTACCCCACCCACGGCCTCGGCCCGGTGGCGCAGTACCTGAACATCGGCCGCGGTGACGCGTTCAAGTTCGTGGTCTCGGTCTCCTCCCCGGAATACAACCTCTCGCAGTACCGCGACGCCAAGAACCCGAACAAGGGCAAGCACAAGGACGAGAAATACGTCTGCGGCGACATGAACACGTCGATCATCAAGACGCAGCTGGGCCGCACCATCATGATCCAACATGACGTGGTCAGCCCCCGCCCCTACTCGCGCATCAACGCGCTCTGCGGCACGCAGGCGACGTTCTTCGGCTACCCTGGCCGACTCGCCGTCGACTCCGAGAACCCGCACCCGTCCGTCAAAGGCCTGAAGCTCAACGCCCACAGCTGGCTCGAGAAGGAAAAGCTCGACGCCTTCATGAAGGCCAACGCCCACCCGCTCATCAAGAAGGTCGGCGAGTCCGCCAAGAAGGTCGGCGGCCACGGCGGCATGGACCACGTGATGAACTTCCGCATGCTCGATTGCCTGCGCCAAGGCATCACCCCCGACATGACCGTCTATGATGCGGCCGACTGGTCCTCGATCCTCGAGATCTCCGTCCGCTCCGTGAAGGACGGCTCGATGCCGATCCAGTGCCCCGACTTCACCCGCGGCGGCTGGAAGGGCATCAAGCCCCTCGGCATCGTCTCGTAAGCGAAGCCTTAGCTTCCGCTCCAGACCCGGCCACTCGGCCGGGTCTTTTGTTTGGAGCCCTTCTTCCTGCACGAAGCGCACTTGCCTGCCCACCGACCTCCCGAAAGACTCCCGCCATGGGCTCGCCCACCGACCTCGCGACTTGGACCGCTGGTCTCGTCACCCGCTCGGGCGAAGAGACCGAACGGGCGGCCGAGGCCTTTGCGGCGCTCCTGCCGCCTGACACGGTGCTGACCCTCGAAGGCGACCTCGGGACTGGCAAGACGACCTTCGTCCGCGGCCTGGTGCGCGGCCTCGGCGTCACCGGCGACATCACCAGCCCGTCCTTCGCCTTGCTCAACGTCCACGAAGGCCGGCGCCAGGTCTTCCACGTCGACGCCTATCGACTGAAATCCGGTGGCAGCCTCGATGACCTGATGATCTGGGACGTCGCCCGCTCCCCTTGGAACGTGCTCGTGGAATGGCCCGAACGCGTGGCCACCCACCTGCCCCGCGGCCTGTGGAAACTGAAAGCCTCCATCCTAGCGGATGGAGGCCATCGTTACGAACTGACGCTGCCGGGCTGACCCGACGGCTTACGAGTTACGCTTGCGCTCGTTCTCCGTCAGCCAGCGCTTGCGCATGCGGATGAAG
>RFQN01000102.1 GCA_009924965.1 Verrucomicrobiota bacterium | reverse complement strand
GTTTCCGTCATTAAGTCGGCAGCCGAGGACTTACGCCCGCATTCCGGGCTGAAAAAAGTGAAAGGGGCTAGGCTGACCACGGCACACGGGGAACCAGACTGCCGTTGCTTCCTTCCGGACCTGGCGGGGTTCGTCGGCACCCGTTGCATGGGGCCTAGCTTGCTTCTTTGATGGGCGACCCATTCGGTCTTTTCAACCCCCAAGTTCCACTCTAATCATCCCCCTTCCCGATGGCCGAAATTCCCAAGTCCTACGACCCCCAAGGGGTCGAACAACAATGGTATGACCGCTGGGTCGCCGCTGGCTGCTTCGCCGGCAAGGTCGATCCGACCCGCGCGTCGTTCGCGGTCATGATCCCGCCGCCCAACGTGACCGGCGTGCTACACATGGGCCACCTGCTCAACAACACGCTGCAGGACATCATGGTGCGCCGCGCCCGTCAGGAAGGCAAATCCGCCCTCTGGTTGCCCGGCACCGACCACGCGGGCATCGCCACGCAATCGCGCGTCGAAAAGGACCTGCGCCAGAACCACGGCAAGACCCGCCATGACCTCGGCCGCGAGAAGTTCATCGAGGTCGCATCCGAGTGGCGCGACAAGCACGGTGGCATCATCCTGAACCAGCTCCGCAAGCTCGGCGCCTCCTGCGACTGGGACCGCAAGGTGCATACGTTGGACGCTGGCTATTCGCAGGCCGTCCTCCAGGCCTTCGTCACGCTCTACGAACGCGGCTACGTCTACCGCGGCAAGCGCATGGTCAATTGGTGCCCGGTTTCGCAGACCGGCCTGTCCGATGAAGAAGTGATCATGAAGCCCTCCAAGGGCTCGCTCTTCAAGATGCGCTATGAGGTCGTCGAGCACCCCGGCACGTACCTGGAGATCTCCACGACTCGCCCCGAAACCATCCCTGGCGACTCGGCTGTGGCCGTCCATCCCGAAGACGAGCGCTACCAGCACCTCATCGGCAAGCACGTCTGGCGCCCGTTCCCCCGCGCCCAGATCAAGATCGTCGGCGACCCCGCCGTCGAACGCGCCTTCGGCACAGGCGTGCTCAAGGTGACCCCGGCCCACGACCGCACCGACTTCGATATCGGCAAGCGTCATAACCTTCCGGTCCTCGATGTGATGAACCCCGACGGCACCATGAACGCGGACGCCGGTCCGTTGGCGGGCATGGAGCGCTTCAAGGCCCGGGAGGCAGCGGCCAAACTGCTCGAAGAGCTCGGCGCCCTCGTCAAGGTCGAGCCCTACGAGAACACCGTCGGTTACTCGGAACGCGCCGATGTGCCCATCGAGCCGCGCCTGAGCGAACAGTGGTTCATCCACTACCCCAAGATCGAAGAAGCCAAGCGCGCGGTGACCGCGGGCATCATCAAGTTCCATCCCGAGCGCTGGACCAAGACCTACCTACACTGGTTGGAAAACATCCAGGACTGGTGCGTCAGCCGCCAACTCTGGTGGGGCCATCGTATCCCGGTCTGGTACCGTAAGGGCGCCGACCGCAACGAGGCCGCCAACCGCCACGTCTCCCTCACCCCGCCGGCTGACCCGCAGAACTGGGAGCAGGATCCCGATGTGCTCGACACCTGGGCTTCGTCGTGGCTCTGGTGCCTCGCGACCATTGGCTGGCGCAAGCCCGGCGAGACGACTCCGGAGCTCCAGCACTGGTATCCCACGGGCGCCCTGGCGACCGGTCCCGACATCATCTTCCTCTGGGTGGCGCGCATGATCATCGCCGGCCTCGAGCTCCACGGCCCCGAAAAGAAGACGCTCACCGACGACGAGATCCGCCAGCGGATTCCGTTCAAGCGCGTCTACTTCAACGGCATCATCCGCGACAAGCAGGGCCGCAAGATGTCCAAGTCCCTAGGCAATTCGCCGGAACCCCTCGACCTCATCGCCAAGTTCGGCGCCGATGGCCTGCGCTTCGGCCTCCTCACGATCGCGCCCAAAGGCCAGGACATCCTCTTTGACGAAGACCGCGTCTCCCAAGGCCGCAACTTCTGCAACAAGCTCTGGAATGCCTCGCGCTTCCGCCAGATGTCAGGGCCGATGTTCGACAACGGTTCGTTGGCGGCCATCGCCCAGCGCCTCAAGCCCTCGCAGCTCGATGACGATGACTTCGCCATCCTGCACGGCCTGGCCGAGCTCACCGATGCGACGACGCAACGCCTCGAAGAACACGAGTTCACCGCCTATTCCCAGGGGCTCTACTCCTTCTTCTGGGGCGACTTATGCGACTGGTACGTCGAGGCTTCCAAGTCCCGTTTGGCCGACCCGGCCTTGCGCGACACCTGCCTCGCGGTGCAGGACCTGGTGCTCCGCCAGTTCCTGCTGATGCTTCACCCGATCGCACCGTTCATCACCGAAGAGCTCTGGCACCTGCTGGGTTACGGTGCCGAGAAGGATTTCATCCAGAACCATGGCACCGGCTCGGGCGGCGACCTGCTGAAGGTCCTCCGCGAGCATGGGGTTAAAATGATTGCCTCCAAGGTTGCCGACGTCGCGTTGCTCCGTGAATTCGTCGCCGCCGTGCGCGCCGCCAAAGCCTCGTCCAACCAAGCCAACAAGCGCGACAGCGTCGTCACCGTCGTGGCCAAGGACGCCGTCGCCCAAGCCTTGCTCCAGCACAACCTCGACAAGGTCAGCCGCTTGGCCGGCTTGGCCGAGCTCAAGTTCGCCGCGGATGTCGGTGGCCGTCCCGGCACGCTGACCGCGGTGGGGACCGTGGTGCTCGAAGTCGCGGAAGGCCTCGATGTCGGCGCTGAGAAGGTCCGCCTGACCAAGGAACTCGAGAAGATCGAGAAGGCCGTCGCCGCCGGCGAAGCCAAGCTCTCCAACGAGACGTTCGTCTCCAAGGCTCCGCCCCAGATCCTCGAAGGCGCCCGCAAGCAACTCCAAGAAGCCCAGGCCAAACGCGACGAACTCGCGCGGATGCTGGCTTCCCTCGGCTGATGGCCAGGGTCGTCGTCCACGCTGACAAAGCGGCGGCCGCGCAGGCCGTCGCCGTCGTCATTCGCGACCTGGTCGTCGCCAAGGCTAAGGCCGGCCAGACCGCGGTCCTCGGACTCGCCACGGGCTCGACACCGCTGCCCCTCTACGCCGAACTGATCCGCCTCCATCGCGAGGAAGGGCTGAGCTTCCGCAATGTCGTCACGTTCAACCTCGACGAATACGAAGGCCTGTCCGGCGACCACGACCAGTCCTACCGGTATTTCATGGAACAGAACCTGTTCCGCTCCCTCGACATCCGCCCCGAGAACACGCACGTGCCCGCGGGTACTGCCACCGACCACGTGCGCACCTGCGCCGACTACGAGGCGTCCATCCAGGCTGCGGGCGGGATCGACCTGCAAGTCCTCGGCATCGGACGTACCGGCCATATCGGCTTCAACGAACCACCCTCGGCTCGCGACTCGCGCACGCGCCGGGTGCACCTCGACGAGGTCACGCGCCGCGATAACTCCGTCTTCTTCGGCGACCTCGCCCGCGTGCCGCACGGCGCGCTGACCATGGGCGTGGGCACGATCATGGAGGCCCGCCAAATCGAGCTGCTCGCCTTCGGGTCGTCCAAAGCCGAGATCGTCCGTCGCGCCTATTGCGAGAAGCCCAACGCGGACTGCCCGGCGACCTGGTTGCAGCTGCACCCCGCTTGCACGTTCCATTTGGACCCTCTCTCGGATTCCGAACTTTGAGCCTCGCGATGACGCCCCAGCCTCGCCACTTCTCGGACATAGACCCGCACTTCGTGCCGGCGTCGCTCTGGACGAAGGAATTCCTGAAGGCGTGCCACCGCACCCCGGGGAGTTCGACCTTGGCGATCGGCATGTCGCGCCCCGACGGCACGGCCTCGGTCTTCCGGACAATGCTCATGCCGGCCGGCGAAGCGCACGCGGCTGACAACCTCCTGCACGTCGAACGCACGGTCAAGTTCCTGCTTTGGGCCCGCAGCGGACACCTCGTCACCCTCGCCGGCCCCCAAGCCGAACCCATGGCCAAGGCCTTGCAGGCGATGTACACCTTGGGTGGCCCCCGAGGTTTCGACGCCCAGTTCATCCTTAAGCTCTTTGAGCAACCGCTCGAGTTCCGGGCGGTCGCCGAACAAGACCTGCCCAAGGAAAGCACCTCGCACCTGCCCCTCGGGCGCAACCTCGACGGCTGTCGCATTGGTTTCGACCTAGGAGGCTCGGACCGTAAGTGCGCCGCGGTCATCGACGGGAAGGTAGTCTTCTCTGAGGAGGTCAAGTGGGACCCGTATTTCCAGCCCGACCCTCACTATCATCTCGAAGGCATTCAGCATTCCCTGAAGTTGGCGGCGGCCCACTTACCGCGTGTCGACGCCATCGGCGGATCCGCAGCTGGGGTCTACATCAACAACAAGGTCCGGGCCGCGTCCTTGTTCCGCGGCGTCACCGACCCCGTCGTTTACGAGGCCCTGGTGAAGGACATGTTCTTGGACCTCGCCAAGGAATGGAAAGTGCCCTTCGAAGTCCTTAACGACGGGGACGTCACGGCGCTAGCGGCGTCGATGTCCCTGCATCGCAACGCAGTTCTCGGCATTGCGATGGGTACGAGCGTGGCCGCAGGGTTCGTTGACCCCAAGGGCAACCTCACCAACTGGCTCAGTGAACTCGCTTTTGTGCCGGTCGATTATCGTCCCAACGGCCCGGCCGACGAATGGTCCGGCGACCTCGGTTGCGGCGTACAATACTTCAGCCAGCAAGGCGTCGGCCGCTTGCTGCCTTTGGCCGGGATCCATCTCCCTGCGACCATGCGCCTCCCCGAGCAGCTCGAGGAACTGCAGAAGCTGATGCTGGCCGGAGACGCCCGTGCCCTCAAGGTCTACGAAGCCATCGGCATCGCCTTTGGTTACGCCATCGCGCACTTCGCCAGCTTCTACGCAATCGAATGCCTGCTCATCATGGGGCGCGTCACTTCGGGGCGCGGCGGCGATGTCATAATTGAGCGAGCTCGGTCAGTACTGGCCGACGAATTCCCTGAACTTCGCATCGACCTCGT
The DNA here is from genome assembly GCA_009924965.1 of Verrucomicrobiota bacterium. GTDB lineage: Bacteria > Verrucomicrobiota > Verrucomicrobiia > Opitutales > UBA953 > UBA953. The sequence goes on along the minus strand of RFQN01000102.1, from coordinate 621 downwards.
CGTGCCTTCCGAGAAAGATAAGCGCCACGGCCAAGCGGTCGCCGCCGCCTCCCTTCCCTCCCTCCGACCATGAAGCTCAATCCCAAGGCTAACTTGCTCGTGCCGGATCAGCAGACTGGTCCCGCGGCCTTTAGCCGCACGACCCACTTGGGCATCGGCGCGCACCAGGACGACCTCGAGTTCATGGCCTATGAAGGCATCCTGGCCTGCATCGACCGCAGCGACCGCTGGTTTGGCGGCGTCATCATGACCGATGGACGCAGCAGTTCGCGCAAAGGCCCGTACGCGGGTTGGACCGACGACCAGATCGCGGCTGAGCGCATCAAGGAGCAGCATCAAGCCGCCGTCATCGGGCAGTATTCCTTCATCGCCCAGCTAGGCTACCTCTCGAAGGAAGTTCGCCCCGCCAACGACCCTGCGGTCGTCGGCGACTTGCTGACCATCCTCCTGGCCAGCCAACCCGAGGTGGTCTACTTGCACAACCCGGCCGACAAGCATGACACGCACGTCGCTTGCCTCCTGCGTTGCATCGAGGCCCTCCGTGCGATGCCGGCGGAACTCCGCCCCAAGAAAGTCCTCGGCTGCGAGGTCTGGCGCGGCCTCGACTGGATGCTCGACACC
>RFQN01000101.1 GCA_009924965.1 Verrucomicrobiota bacterium | reverse complement strand
CGAGGCCATAGAGGCCGACATACACGGAGCCGGTGGACTCTTTGACCCACCCGAATAAGGGTGATGCAATTCCGCCACCAAGATTTCCAAGTGAATTGATCAGCGCCAGCCCTGCTGCAGCGACTCGCGGGTCCAGACTCTGCTGAGGAATAGGCCAAAAAAGCGAGGCGGCTGATTTGAATCCTAGCGCCGCGAAGCAGATTGCTCCGAATGCCACGGTCGGCGTCGCGTGCCCGGCGACCAGCATGCCAACCCCGGCGACTGTCATGGCTAGCGCCACCCACACATGTTGGTTCTTCCATCGGGAGGCCGCATGTGCTGCAAGCACCATGCCGACGATAGAGACTATCCATGGGATGGAATTCAAGAATCCGCCTGCCATGGTAGCGGCGGATTTGGGTTCATCGTATCCTAGCCAGGCGACGAAAGTTTCCATCCAGCCAAGCAGGCCACCATGTGGACCTGGTGCCGCCAGCATCTCTTTGATGATGGTCGGCAGCCAGAAGGTGACGGTATAGATCGTTATCTGTATGGAAAAATAGACGCCACAGAAAGCAATCATCGCCGGCGAGGTCAGGAGCGCGGTTTTATCGACGCGGTCGCTCTGTGGTGTCTTGGCTCGCTCCTGCTCGATCTTAAGCGCAAGCGAATCGCGCTCTCCTTGAGTCAACCAAGTCGCTTCCTTGATATCCGAATCGAGCAACTTCCAGAGGACTCCGGCCATTAGCACCGAGAATCCGCCTTCAAGGATGATCATCCATTGCCATGGTTGTAGGCCAGGGACACTGAGTTGCAGCAAGTAAGCCGAGAGAGGTCCGGAGATGATCGTCGCGATCGCGGAACCGCTGAGGAAAATGGCCATGGCCTTACCTCGGTCGGCGGCAGGAATCCAACGCGTGAAGTAATAAACGACACCGGGAAAGAAGCCGGCTTCAGCCGCCCCTAGCGCGAAACGCAGCGCGTAGAATTCATACTCATTACGGACGAAGGCGAATCCGGTCGCGATCACTCCCCATGCTACGGCGATGATTGTTAGCCATCGCTTTGCGCCCAGGCGTTCGAGCGCGAGATTGGCCGGCACTTCCAGCAGTGCGTAGCTGCAGAAGAAGAAGAACACTCCCCATCCGTAAGCGAAGTCGCCTACGCCGACTTCGGATTCCAGTTGTTCCTTGATGAAGCTGATGTTCACCCGGTCGATGTAGTTCACGATGAACATCACCACGAACAGCGGCAGCACGCGCCACTTCACCTTGGCGACGGCGGCGCGGAGGGGGTCGGACGGGCTGGTGGGGATTTCCTTCAAAGGGCGCGGCTCACTTCACGCCGGCCTTCGCGAGGAGGGCGGCGAGCTGTTCGACTTCCGCCGGCTTGAGGTCGGTCAACGGCGCGCGGACCGGGCCGGCGCTATGGCCGACGAGGGTCGCCCCGGCCTTGATGATGCTGACGGCGTAGCCGGCGCTCTTGTTGCGGATCTCGAGGTAAGGCAGGAAGAAGGTGTCGAGCAGGCGGTTCTGTGTGGCGACGTCGTCCCGCGCGATGGCATGGTAGAAGTCCATCGCGGCCTGCGGGATGAAGTTGAACACGGCCGAAGAATAGACCGGCACGCCCATGGCCTTGTAGGCCGCGGCGTAGACTTCGGCGGTGGGCAGGCCGCCCAGGTAGCTGAAGCGGTCGCCCATCCGACGACGGATGGAGACCATGAGCTCGATGTCGCCGAAGCCGTCCTTGTAGCCGATCAGGTTCGGGTTGGCGGCGGCGAGTTTCTCCAGATGGTGCGGCTGCAGGCGACAGACGTTGCGGTTGTAGACGACGACGCCGATTTTGACCGACTTGCAGACTTGGTCGACGTGCGCGGCGACGCCTTCCTGGTTCGTTTCGGTGAGGTAGTGCGGCAGCAGGAGGATGCCCTTGGCGCCGAGGCGCTCGGCTTCCTGCGCGTACTGGATGGCCACACGGGTCGGGCCGCCCGCGCCGGCGAGGATGGGTACGAGCCCGTCGCAGGTGTCGACGGCGGTCTTGATCACCGCGGAGTATTCCTTGGGCTCCAGGGAAAAGAACTCGCCCGTGCCGCCGGCGGCGAAGAGCGCCGAGGCCCCGTAAGGAGCCAACCACTGCAGGCGCTGGGCGTAGCCGTTGGGGTTGAAGTCGCCGTTCGCCGCGAAGTCCGTGATGGGGAAGGAAAGGAGACCGGAGGACAGGACTTGCTTAAGCTCTTGAGGCGACATGGCGGAAGGGAGGGGGAGGAGTAGTCGGGCGAACGGCCGGAGGCAATAGGAAGAGGAGTACAGAGTGCGGATTACAGAGTACAGAGGACGGAGTGCGGAGTGTCTTGGGGTAGGGGCGTGGCTCCGCCGCGCCCTCCAAGGTGTGTCGGCAAAAGGGGTAGGGTCGGGACGGCGTCACGACCTGTGATTGGGTAATGAGGTTGGGACAGCACCACGTGCTGTCCTCGTAGGAGGGCGCGGCGAAGCCACGCCCCTACCCGATGCAATGGCTCCCCATCTCCCTCGCCTTGCATCCTCCTGTCGTGATGCTTCACTGGCATCCATGCGCTTCCCCACGCTGCTCGGATTGTTCGCCGCCCTGGCTTTATCGGCCGCCGAGCGGCCTAACGTCATCGTGATTCTGGCCGATGACCTCGGCATCGGGGATGTGTCCGTCTACAACCCGCAGGGCAAGATCCCGACCCCGCACCTGGACCGCTTGGCCGCCGAGGGGATGCGTTTCACGGATGGGCACACGACTTCCGGCGTCTGCACGCCTTCGCGCTACAGCCTGCTGACCGGACGCTACCACTGGCGCACGCGCTTGCAGAGCGGGGTGCTCGGCGGTTATTCGGCGCCGCTCATCGCCAAGGACCGCCTGACGGTTGCTGGTTTTCTTAAGCAGCAGGGCTACGCGACGGCGTGCTTCGGCAAGTGGCACCTCGGGATGTCCTTCGCGCTGAAGTCCGGCGGGGTCGCCGATGACCAAGGCGTCTTCGATGGCGCTGGCGCCAAGGTGGCCAAGGAGGTCGACTACGCGGCCGACATCAAGGACGGCCCGCTCGACCACGGCTTCGACCGTTTCTACGGCATCAGCGCTTCGCTCGATATGCCGCCGTTCGTCTGGATCAAGGACCGGCGCACGACGGAGATTCCTTCCGCGACGAAGACCTGGCTGCGCACGGGTCCGGCGGGCCCGAAGTTCGAGGCCGTCGACGTGCTCCCTGGCGTGATCGACCAGGCCATCGCGGCCGTCACCGCCAGCGCCGCCGCTGAGACGAAGCAGCCGTTCTTCCTCTACCTGCCGCTGAACGCCCCGCACACGCCCATCGTTCCGACCAATGAATTCAAGGGTTCCAGTGGACTCAATCCCTACGCCGACTTCGTGCGGCAGGTCGACGCCGACGTGGGTCGTCTGCTCGCGAAGCTCGACCAGCTCGGCTTGCGCGACAACACGCTGGTCGTGTTCACCTCCGACAACGGCTGTTCGCCGGCGGCGAAGATCGACGAGCTGCAGGCGAAGGGACACGAGCCCAGCTACATCTACCGCGGACACAAGGCCGACCTCTTCGAAGGCGGTCATCGCGTGCCCTTCATCGTCCGTTGGCCCGGCAAGGTGAAGCCCGGCAGCGTCAACCCGCAGCTCGTCGGGCAGATCGATTTCCTGGCGACGTTCGCCGACGTGCTCGGCGTGCCCGTGCCGGCCAGCGCGGGCGAAGACAGCGTCTCGTTCTTGCCCGGGCTCTTGGGCCGCGAAGGCGCCGCCCGCCAGTCCATCGTCAGCCAATCCATCAACGGGAGCTTCGCCGTCCGCGATGGCCAGTGGAAGCTCGCGCTGTGTCCGGGCTCCGGCGGCTGGAGCGCCCCGAAGCCTGGTTCGAAGGAAGAGAAGGGCTTGCCGGAATTCCAGCTCTACGACTTGGCCAAGGATCCCGGTGAAAAGACCAACCTCGCCGCCCAGCAGCCGGAGCGCGTCACCGCCATGAAGGCCGCCCTGCAAGCCGTCATCGCCCGGGGCCGGAGCACCCCGGGGCCGGACCTCGCCAACGACGTCCCTGTGGTTTTGGTCAAGAAACCCGGGAATAAGAAGCAGCAGGACAAGTGACCGTCGGGAACATTTGCGCCCGGCTAGGGACAGGCTCTAGTAGACCCTATTCCCCATGAAGGCCCCTGTCGCTTTTTGCCTCACCGCCGGCTGCCTGTTGGCCGCCCAGACCGCGTTCGCCCTCAATAAGGGCAACGCCGGCCCGGAAGAGGTCACGCTGAAGTTCAAGCTCCCGCCGGCCCCAGTGCTCACGCCGGAGGAGGAGCTGAAGACGTTCAAGCTCGAGAAGGGCTTCCGCATCGAGCTCGTCGCCTCGGAGCCGATGATCCAGTCGCCCATCGCGATCAGCTTCGACGATCAAGGCCGCATGTTCGTGGTCGAGATGCGCGGGTACATGAACGACGTCGACGGGGCCGGCGAGAAGGAGCCCAACGGACGCATCTCCCTGCTGCAGGACACGCAAGGCACGGGGCGGATGGACAAGGCCACGGCGTTCGCCGACGGCCTCGTGATGCCCCGCTCGGTGCTGGCCGTCAACGGCGGCGCCCTCATCGGCGAGTCGCCGAACCTTTGGTTCTGCAAGGATACCAAAGGGACGGGCGTCGCGGATGTGCGCACGGTCGTGGCGACCGATTACGGCACTCGCGGTGGTCAGCCTGAGCACATGGCCAACACGCCAACCTGGGCGATGGACAACCGCATCTGGAGCGCCGGTTACGGCACGAGCTTCCGCCTCAATGCCGGCGCGTGGCAGCGCGGCCCAGGCCTCGGCCGCGGCCAATATGGCCTCTGCCAGGACGACTCCGGCCGTCTCTACTATAACTACAACTCCGACCTCCTCCGCGCGGACCTGCTGCCGGCTGCGGCCTTCGCGCGTAACCCGCTCCTGCGTAACGTGACGAGCGTCAACAGCCCCGTCGTCACCGACCAGTCGGTCTACCCGATCCACCCGACGCCGGGCGTGAACCGCGGCTACGACGCCAGCACGCTGCGTCCGGATGGCACGCTGGCCAAGGCGACCGCGACCTGCGGCGCCGCCGTGTACCGTGGCGACCTCTTCGGCCCCGCCTACCATGGCAACGCCTTCATTCCCGAGCCCGCGGCCAACCTCGTGAAGCGCATCGTGCTCACGGAGAAGGACGGGGTCGTCAAGGGCGCCGCCGCCGTCCCGGGCCAGGAGTTCTTGGCTTCGACCGACGAACGCTTCCGTCCGGTCCAGGTCGTCAACGGCCCCGATGGCGCGATCTACATCGTCGATATGTACCGTGGGATCATCCAGCACCAAGGCTTCCTGACGCATTACCTCGTCGCGAACATCAAGGACCGCAAGCTGGAGCAACCCGTGAACCGCGGCCGCATCTGGCGCATCGTGCCGGAGAAGGCCACCAAGGTCGCCGCGGTCAAGGTGCCTGCCGCGACGCTGGCGCGCGTCGAGTTGCTCCGCCATCCGTCCGGTTGGGTGCGCGACACCGCCCAGCGCCTGCTCGTCGAGTCGGGCGATGCTGCCGCCGTCCCGGCGCTGCGTCAGACCTTGAAGGCCGCCGGTGCGGCCAACGCCTTTGCCCGGCTCCATGCGCTCTGGACCTTGGAAGGCCTGAACGCGCTCGACGCCGAGGCCTTGCGTGCGGCGCTCAAGGATGCC
>RFQN01000011.1 GCA_009924965.1 Verrucomicrobiota bacterium | reverse complement strand
GAAGCGCCCGCCCAATATCGTGTTGCTCTATGCCGATGACATCGGCTGGGGCGATCTGGGCTGCTATGGTGCGAAGTCCATCCCAACGCCGAACCTGGACCGCCTCGCTGCCGAGGGCCTGCGTTTCACACGGCGGGCTATTGCACCTCCGCCACCTGCACGCCCTCGCGTTACTTCCTCCTGACCGGCGAGTATGCGTGGCGTCGCAAAGGCACCGGCGTCTTGCCCGGCGATGCGAACATGATCATCAAGCCCGGTCGCCCCACGTTGCCCGCGAGCCTCGCCAAACTCGGTTACGCCACCGGCGTCGTCGGCAAGTGGCACCTTGGACTGGGCGGAGACACGGTCGACTGGAACAAGGCCATCAACCCGTGTCCGAACCAAATCGGCTTCACCTACTCGTACATCATGGCCGCGACCGGCGATCGCGTGCCGACCGTCTTCGTGGAGAATGGCCTCGTCGTCGGCCTGGACCCCAAGGACCCAATCGAGGTCAACTACAAGGGGCCTTATCCCGGCGACCCTGACCTCAAGGACCCCGCGGTGCGCGCGAAGCTTAAGTTGGATTGGAGCCACGGGCACAACATGGCGCTCGTCAATGGCGTCGGACGCATCGGCTGGATGAAGGGCGGCAAGGCCGCGCTCTGGGACGACGAGACGATGGGCGACGTCTTCGCCGGCAAGGCTTGCGACTTCATCGCGAGCAACAAGGACAAGCCGTTCTTCCTCTACTACGCGTCGCACGAGTGCCACGTGCCCCGCGTGCCCAACCCGCGATTCCTCGGCAAGACCCCGCTCGGCCCCCGCGGCGACGCCGTGGTGGCCTTCGATGAGCAGGTCGGCCGCATCCTCGCCGAGCTCGCGAAGCACGGCCTCGCGGAGAACACGCTGGTCATCATGTCGTCCGACAACGGGCCGGTGCTGGACGATGGTTACAAGGATCGCGCGGTGGAGCTAAACGCCAAGGCCGGGCATACGCCGGCGGGACCGTTCTCCGGCGGCAAGTACAGCATCCTTGAAGGCGGCACGCGCGTCAGCCTGATCGCCCGCTGGCCCGGCCATGCCCCTGTGGGCAAGGTGACCGACGCGATGGTCTCGCAGGTCGATTTCGCGGCGATCTTCACGAAGCTCGCCGGCGGCGACCCCGCGGAGTTCCTCGCCCTCGATGGCGTCGATGTCTCGGCGGCCTTCAGCGGCGGACCGGGTCGCGACCACATCATCTCGAGCACCCAAGCGCTCAATCTCTCCTACCGCGACGCCCGCTGGAAATACATCCCTGGCATGGGCAAGCGCCGGGCGAAGTCCCAGGCCGTTGTCGATCGGAATGAGCAGAACGACGAAATCGAGAACCTCAACGCCGCCAACGATCGTCTCTTCGACCTGCAGGCGGATCCCGGCGAGAAGCATAACGTCATCAAGGACCACCCTGAGGTCGCTGCCCGGCTCAAGGCCGCGCTGGAAGCCGCCAAGGCCAAGGGCGTCGCCCAGCCCTTGCCGCAGTAGCCGATAATCGCTCGATAGCGGGCGTCAGCGGGTATCTCTCGGCTTGAAGCGGAGAGGGGAGTGTCGATGCTGGGGACAACCCCAACACCCCATGTCCGACAACAAGTTCCTACGCTACGCCCTCGCGGCCGCCGTGATGTTCCTGACCCTCTTCGCCTGGGGCGTCTATTTTGTGCCGATGGGCCGCTACCTCTCGCAGGCTTTCCCGGGTGATCCCAATGTCACGGGCTTCGCTTACGGTGCTGGCCCGTTGGCTGCCATGATCTCGGCGCTGTTGGCCGGTTGGTTGGCTGATAAGGCTATCTCGGCCCGACTGCTTTTCTTCGTCCTCGCCGTCGTCGGTGGGGTGCTCCTGTGGCTCGTGCCGATGGATGGTTACTCCGAAGTGCTTTGCAGCTACCTCGGGCTGACCAAGTCCGCGTCCACGTTCTCGGTCCTGCTCTTCTGCCATGCCCTCTGCTATTTCGCGGCGCTACCGCTCCTGAACGCCATCGTCCTGCAGACGCTGGACAAGGACTCCCAGTTCTTTCCGTGGTTCCGTTCCTCGGGCACGGTGGGTTGGATTGCTTCCGGCTACGCCGTGGGTCTTGCCACAAAACTCTTCGTCTTGAAGGACGCCGGTCTCGACCCGGTCGTGTTCAAGATCGGTGCCGTTGCCTTCGCTGCCGCGGGTCTCCTCGCTCTATTCATTCGCACGCAAGCCCCCGCCGGCCAGGTCGACAAGACAGAGGTACCTCCGCCCGTTGTTTCGGTCCGTATGGCCGACGGCTCCGTCGAGCAGCGTTCCATCCCTCAGGTGTTCATCCTACTCTCGGACCTCAAGTTCCTAGTCTTCCTGGTCTTCTCCTTCCTGTTCTGCATCCCGCTCGCGCTCTACTTCACCTACGCCAACACCTTCATCGCCAGCCGCGGCGTGGCCCATCCGGAGGCGGTCATGACCATCGGTCAGTATTCCGAGATCGTCTTCCTGCTCCTGTTGCCGTTCGCCTTCAACTACCTCACGGCCAAGCGCGCGCTGCTTGTCGGCATGGCCTGCTGGGCGCTGCGTTACGCGATCTTCGCGAAGTCCGGCAACACCGAGTGGATGCTCATCACCGGCGTGGCTCTGCACGGCTTGTGCTACGACTTCTTCTTCGTGACGGGGATGCAGTACGCCGACCGCCGCGCGCCGGCGGGCCTCCGCAACCTGGCCCAGTCCGCGGTCTCTTGGGTCACCCTCGGTCTCGGGCTCTGGGCGGGCAACATGATCGCACCGCTGCTCGACAGCCGGTTCATCGACCGCTCCAACTCGACCCAGATCGTCTTCAAGGATGAGTTCTGGCTCTATCCCTCGGCCTTCGCGGCGGTGCTGCTCGTCGTCTTTGCTTTGTTCTACCACGACGACACGCGCCTCACCGATAAGGCTAACGGTTAAGCATTTCTTTCATGGCTTCCCCTATCCGCATCCTCTGCGTCGGCGCCGGCCACATGGGCCGTTCGCACGCTTTGGCCTACCATAAACTGCCGGGCTTCCAGATCGTGGGCCTGGTGACGCGTTCGGCCGCTTCCCGCGCCAAGCTCAACCAAGAGCTCGGCGGTGGCTACCTGGAGTTCGCCGATTTCCATGAAGCGCTGAAGGCGACCAAGCCGGATGCGGTCTCGATCTCTAGCTACCCCGATACGCACGCCGAATACACCATCGCCGCGCTCGAGGCGGGGTGCCACGCCTTCGTCGAAAAGCCCCTGGCGGCCTCCGTCGCCGAGGCCGAACAAATCGCCGCCAAGGCCAAGTCTACGGGCCGTAAGGTCGTGATTGGCTACATCCTTCGCCATCACCCGGCTTGGACGCAGTTCATCGCCGAGGCCCAGAAGCTCGGCAAGCCGCTGGTCATGCGCATGAACCTCAACCAGCAGAGCTCCGGCGACAACTGGAAGACCCACCGCGCGCTCATGCAGACCTGCAGTCCGATCGTCGATTGCGGCGTGCACTACGTGGACATCATGTGCCTCATGACGGGCAGCCGCCCGGTCCGCGTGTCCGGCATCGGCGCGCGCCTGTCGGATGAGCTGCCGGCGGGCATGGTCAACTACGGCCAGCTGCAGGTGACCTTCGCCGATGGTTCCGTGGGCTGGTACGAGGCCGGCTGGGGCCCGATGATGTCCGAGGAAGCCTTCTTCGTGAAGGACGTCGTGGGGCCGAAGGGCTCCGTCACGATCGTCGCCGGCAAGGGCGCCCAGGAGGGTAATTCCGCCGACGTCGACGGCCACACGGGCGCCCAGGCGCTCAAGGTGCACCACTCGGCCCTTGGGGCTGACGGCAAGTTCTCCAGGCCCGACCAGCTCGTCCCGACCGAGGCCGACCCTGGCCATGATGGTTTGTGCGAGCGCGAGCAGGTGTACTTCGAGAAGGCCATCCGCGAGAACCTCGACCTCACCGCCCACCTCGACGACGCCGTCAATTCGATGCGCATCGTGGCCGCGGCCGACCAGTCGTTCCGCGAAGGCCGCACGATCAACCTCTGAGTCTTGCCGTGGCGCACCCGAACGTCGTCTTCATGGGCGTCGCCGGCTCCGGCAAGAGCACGGTGGCCATGCATTACGCCAAGGGACGCGGCTTCGCTTTCGTCGAGGCCGACGATTTCCATCCGCCGGCCAACGTCGCCAAGATGAAGTCGGGTCAGCCGCTCACCGACGAAGACCGGGTGGGCTGGTTGTCGGCGATGGCGCAGCGTATCGCCGAAGGAAAGGCCCGCGGCGAGGTGATGGTCATCACCTGCTCGGCCCTCAAGCGGGCCTATCGGGATGCCCTCCGCAAAGGGGACCCCGACCTCTTCTTCGTTCTTTTGGACGGCCCTGAATCCCTCCTGGCGCAACGACTCGCTGCCCGGACGGATCATTTCATGCCCCCGTCGCTCCTAGCCAGTCAGCTGGCCATCTTAGAGCGTCCGGCCCCGCCGTCTGAAAAGGCAGTCACTCTGCCGATCACGCTCCCCCCAGCGCAGTTGGCCGATATCCTGAAGCTCTTCTTCGAGAAGGTCTCGGCTTAGAGGCCGAGAGTAACCGGGCCGCTGTCCGTCGGCTGCGCGAAGGCCTGGCCCTCGAAGTAAGTCCAGTCGGCATGGCTCGTCAGGGCGCCGCTCGGCGCGCTGCGGGCTTCGCTGCCGTCCGCCAAGGTCACGACGAGCCTCAAGCCGCGCACCTTGAATTTGTCCTCGGATTTCGGGCAAGTGACCGTCGCGGCGTTGGCCTTGCTCAGTTTGGCCAAGGCCTCAGGCGAGAGCTTGAAATCGGCCTTCATCCAACTGTCCCCGCCGGTCGGGAGGATGCCGAGCGTCACGCCGTTCAGCGCAAGGGTCTTGTCGCCGTAGGCTTTGCCGTTGTTGCCGAAGACCTCGAGCGTGAGTTTGGCCGACTTCGCGCCCTGGATGGCTTCGAGCGGCAGGTCCGAGGGTGGGCTGACGACGGCCTTGTAGGCCTGGGATGCCAGCAGCTGCGTCGTGTGGCGCATCGCGCCCGGGAAGGTCAGCGGCGTGACCTTCGAGTGCTTGTCGTCGCCGAACGGTCGCTCCGTGAGCAGCCAGAGTTCCGCCGTGGTGTCGGTTTCGCCTGGGGCGACCTGCACCTCGAAGGATCCACCGAAGGCCTTGAGGTCGTAGCCGGCCATCTGCCAAGGCTTGGCTTCGGCGCTGAGCATGCCGTGGCGGGCGTAGCCGGGGTATTGATTGATAGCGCCGGTGCGCTGGCGGGTCGGCTTCACGAGCTGGCCGTTGATGAGCAGGTTGGGGAGGGCAGGACGGCCGATGAGCAGCAGTTCGCGGCGGTCGCTGATGAAGTCGGCGATCTTAACCGCGACCTTCTGCTGCGCTCCGGTCCCGACGACCTCATGCGAACTGTCGGCCGACAGTTTGAACATCGGACCGCGGGCTTCGCCGGGGCCGAACTCCAGGGCCACGGTCTCGTAGCCCGGGATGGAGACCTCGGCCGTCTCGCCGCCGCGGTAGGTCGTCGCCAAATCCATGCGGTATGGGTAGACCATGCGGGCATGCCAGGCTTGGCCGGGCTTGCCGGCGAACATCGTCGTGGCGTCCAGGCGGACCGATAGCGTCGCCTGACCCGCGGCCGGGTTGCGGGCGACCAGCGTGCCTGTCTGGCCGTCGCGGGACCAGCCCATGTAGCCGTAGGCGTGACCCTCATCTGGGCGGCCGCCCACGAAGCACGTGTTGAGCATGTCGGGTTTGCGGGATTCCGTCCACTGGTGGACCGCGATGAGCGCCTTCCATTCTTCAGGCGTCACGGAAGCCGGCGACAGGTACCATTCGCGCAGCAGCGTGCCGCGGCCATAGTGCATGAGCACGTGGTCGGCCCAGTCGCGCGGCAGGTCGGTCGGGAAGGACATCTGGCCGCGGGCGTTGCGGATGATCCCGTGCGTCATGATGTTGGAGATCGGGAACCATGGACGGTCGGCCGGGTCGCCCCACATGCGCCAGAAATACACGTCCCGGTCGGTCGTCGCCTGCGCGCGGCCCGATAGCTCCGGCCAGTTGCCGTTGAACCCATCGTCACCCGCCAGGAGCCAGACCGAATCGGCGTAGTGCAGCCAAGCCGGCGAATGCCACGTCCAGTTCGTCGCGTTGATGAAGACGCCCGCATCACGGGCTGGTAACGTGGCGAAGTGAAACCCGAAGAACTCAGCCTCATGGCCGTGTCGATCGGTCGGAACCACGTTCGAGAGGTGGTTGAAGTCGAACTTCAGGTAGGAGACCTTCGTGACGTCTGTCAGGCTTTTGATTTGGTCATGCAGCTCGAACTGGTACTTCTCCGCAGCCAGGGAGTAGTGGGCGAAGTATTGGCTGAAGTAGGCGTTCGGTTGGGCCTTCACGTAGCGTTTGTTTACGCCCCAATTGATGTCGTTCGTCGTGCCATCTGCCGCCATCCAGAGCCCGAGCGAGGAGCCTTGAGCACGGAGGGTTTCACTGAGCTTGTTCAGGTCCTTCATGCCTTCGGGAAAGGCTCCTGGCGCCGGTTGCCAGACCGACTTGCGGTCCTGCCAGCCGTTGTCGGGCACCATGCCGTCGACCTTGATGCCCGAGCCCTTCAGGGCTTCCAAGAACTGCCGGTGGATGGCCGGCAGGTTATCGCCCTTCAGGTTCTTGCCGGACGGGTCGAACCAGTTGTTGTAGTGTGTGAAGCTCCGGGTCTTGTCCTTGGTGCGCACAAAGTCGATCACCGCCTGTTCGGGCGTCTGGCCGACTGGAATGGCGAAGACCGCGATTGCCTGGGAGTAGGTTTCTCGGGTTTGAGGGTCAAATTCCTCCCCCTTGGACGAGCTGGGAAAAGACAGGCAGCGGACCAGCCCGGGTTGGGGCCGCCTTTCGATATCGGCGTTTTCGAAGTCCACGAAGCTGTGGTTGCCGACCTTCTCGAATCGGTGCGAGTAGGCGGCCGGTTGGTTGCCATCGGTGTGTCGGGTCAGGGTCGTGGGGTTCATCGGCATCACCACCCAGGAATCATCAAGCACCACCGGTTCACCGCGGCCCCCGCGGCTGGCCTTGGCTTTGGTGCGGAATCGTTCCGTTTCCACTCCGGCGGTTCGGTCGATCTGGCCCTTCTTCGAGATGATTTCGAGGTCCTTGTAGATGACCGCCGGTGCTTTCGACCAGAGCGATGGCGCTTCGTGCGGCTTCAGGGCGGGGTAGAAGGTCTGGTAGACCTTAATCGGGGCCAGCGGGTTGGTCGTCCGGCCTGGCCGAAGCATGTATTCGATGTCCGGTAGGTTGCGGGAGCCGGAGCTGCGCATGGCTTCTCCTCGTGTCTTGAAGACGACGACCTTCGCTTCGTAGTCATCGGCCGTGAGCACGGTGCCGTCGGAGAGGCGGATGGCGAACTCGTCGCTGTCGACGTCGAGCGTGCGGCCGGTCGCCTTGTCGGTCCAGCCGAGCGTTCGGAAGCGGCCGTCCTTCAGTTCGAAGCGGCGGATGAGGTCGCCGTTGCGCAGCTCATAGGTCTCGGCGTGGAGCGAGCAGCCAAGGCACAGCGCAAGGAGGGCTAAAACGAAGCGGGGCATGGCAGGAATCTGCCATGCCCCGTCCGGGCTTCAAGCCCCGCAATCAAGCGGAAACCTTTATTACTTCTTCCAGACGACCTTGGACGGCTCGATGACGCTCGTCTGCTCCTTGGTCGGGAAGCCTTCCGGGACGGCGATCGTCACCTTGCCCGTGGCGGCCCATTCGGTGGAGCGGGCGAGGATGGTCTGGAAGCCCACGCAGTGCAGGGCATCGAAGGTCTTGTCGCCGGCCCAGAGGTGGCCCATGGAGGTCGTCACCACGCGGCCTTCGTTGAACTTGGCCCACCAGACCATCGGCTCATGCATCTCGGTGCCGCCGAACTTTTCCGAGGAGAAGGCGCTCTCGAGGACATCCATGTGGTCGGGCGAACCGCGCATGCGGTGGTAGAGCTCGTCGGAGGCATGCAGCCATTCCTTGGGTAGGCCCTGCATGATGGGGTGGTCGGCGTCGCGCGTCTTGAGGACGAAGGCGTGCTTGGAGCCGTGGCCCGAGCCGAAGCCCTTGGTCTTGATCTTCTCGTCGGCCTCGGGGACGGCGATGGCCTTGCCGGTGGCGTCATCCACGGCCACGCGTTGCTCGAAGGTGGCGCCGCGCCAGCCGACGCAGATCATCTCGTTGAAGTTATCCCAGCCGGTGAAGGCGTTATTGGCCGCGTGGACGTTGACCAAGCCGCCGCCCTTGAGCACGAACTCGGTGAAAGCGTCCTTCATGTCGCCGCTCCATTCCGGGCCGTTGTAGTTGTTCACGATGACCGCGTAGTCGGAGAACTTCGGGAGCCACTTGTTCCAGTCTTCGGCGTGGGCCTTGTTGAAGTCGGCTTCTTCCTTCTTCCAGGCCTTGAGGGCTTCGTCGTAGGCCTTCTTGCCTTCGGCGTCGTTGGCCTTGGGCTTGGCCGGCTGCGGCTTGGTGAAGCCGGCGGGGGCGGTGGTGACGTCGACCTTGAAGCGGCCAGTGGCTTCGAGCGTGGCCTTGCAGGACTCGGTCGTGCGGACCCAGTCGTGGTTGTTGCGGCCGTCGATGATGAGGACCTTGATGGGCTCGGCGGCGGTGGCGACGACGGCGAGCGTCGTCAGCACGGCGGCGAACAGGGTGCGGAGGAGGGGGGACTTCATGGGAAGTCCTTAAATGAATAGAAAACCTCAGGGTCTGCGAGCGTTTTTACCCGCGGTCTAATGAGCGGTAATGGATGGCCTCCAAGAGATGTTCGGTCGCGATTCGGTCGGCTTCGGCCAAGTCGGCGATCGTCCGGGCCACGCGGAGGATGCGGTCAAAGGCGCGCGCGGACAGGGCGAGTTTTTCCATGGCCTGCTGGAGCAGGTCTCCCTGGGCCTTTTCTAGGGCGCAATGGTCGCGCAGTTCGGCGCCGGCGAGCACGGCGTTGCAGGCGCGCATCCGGCCGCCGAAGCGCCGGCGTTGGATGGCCCGGGCGGCCTCGATGCGTTGGCGCATCGCCGCGGACGGCTCGCCAGGCTGGGCATGGCGGAGTTCTTCGATGGTGAGCGCCGGGGCTTCGACTTGGATGTCGATGCGGTCCAACAAAGGACCCGAGATCTTGGAGCGGTAGCGCCGGATGTGCGCCGTCGTGCAGCGGCACTCCTTGAGCCGGTCGCCGAGGTGGCCGCAAGGGCAGGGGTTCATCGCCGCGACGAGCATCAGGCGCGCCGGCAGCGTGACCTTGGCCGCGGCGCGCGAAACCGTCACGCAGCCGTCCTCGAGCGGTTGCCGCAGCACCTCGAGCACCGAGCGACGGAATTCAGGCAGTTCGTCGAGGAAGAGCACGCCGTGGTGCGCCAACGAGACCTCGCCCGGTCCAGGCATCGCGCCTCCACCGATGAGCCCGATGTCGCTGATGGTGTGGTGCGGGGCGCGGAAAGGCCTTTCCCAGCGGCGTTTGACGTCGCCCAAACTCATGCCCGCGGCCGAGTGCACGGAGAGGATCTCCAGGAACTCCTCGGCGTCGGGCGCCGGTAGGATGGTGGGGATACGTTTCGCGATGAGCGATTTGCCCGAACCAGGCGGGCCGAGGATGAGCACGTTGTGTCCGCCCGCCGCGGCGACCTCGACGGCCCGTCGGACCTTCAGCTGCCCTTTGACATCGGCGAAGTCCGGTCCCTCGGACGTGCCCTGCAACGTGAAGGGATTGCTGGCTGGCGGGAGCGGGCCGTAACGCGCGTCGCCGGTGAGGAAGCGCAAGGCACCATCGAGCGAGTCGACGGCGATGGCGGCAATCCCCGCGACCAAGGCCGCTTCCTCGGCCGAAGGACGAGGTAGGACGACGCCTTTGAGCCCGAGCCGCTTCGCCAGCATCGCGATGGCCACGCCTCCTTTGACCGCACGGGTCCCGCCGCTGAGGCCGAGTTCGCCGGCGATGAGGTAGTGGGGTAGCAGGTCCTTCGGAATCTGGCTAGTGGCGGCCGCCATGCCCACGGCGATAGGGAGGTCGTACATCGCGCCTTCCTTCCGGAGGTCTCCGGGCGCGAGGTTCACGGTCGTCTTGGTCTCGTGCGTGCGGAGCCCTGTGTTCATCATCGCGGAGAGGACGCGGTCCTCCGATTCCTTCACCGCCGTGTCGGGTAGCCCCACGATCTCGATGCGCAGCTCCCCTTGTTCGCCGGTGTTGACCTCGACTTCGACGGGGACGGCTTCCACCCCGACCAGGGCGGCAGAACGGAGGACGGCAAGCATGCCTACAGGCAGGGCAGGGGTGGGGCCGCGTCCATCCCTTTGGTTTAGGGCTTTTTCCATGGGTTTAAGCCCTTTGGGATGACTGAGGGGCGCCGTATTCCCTTGGAAACCCCTACGGCTTTCCCCTGTCTTAAGAACACCCCTCTGCGATGAAGCTGTTCGTCCGTCTATTCTTGGCCACCGCCTTGGTCTCTTTGGCCCACGCGGCCATCCCGCCGTTGCTGGATAAGCACTGCGTGGAATGCCACGACGCCGAGACCAAGAAAGGCGACTTCGACCTCACGGCGCTCAAGTCCGACCTGACCCAGCCGCAGGTTTTTGCCCAGTGGGTGAAGGTCTACGACCAGATCGCTTCGGGCGAAATGCCGCCCGTGAAGAAGCCGCGGCCCGACACGGCCGCCGCCGCCGGTTACCTCTCGGAGCTGAAGCAGACTTTGCAGGCCGCTGAAGACGCGCGCATCCGCCGGGAAGGCCGCACGGTGAAGCGTCGCCTCAACCGGTTCGAATACGAGAACACCTTGCGCGACCTCTTGCGCGCGCCCTGGCTCGACGTCCGTGAGTCGCTGCCGGAAGACACCGAGGCGCATCGCTTCAACAAGTCGGGCGAAGCCCTCGACGTCTCGCACGTCCAGTTGGCCCGCTACATCAGCACGGCGGAGGACGCGTTGCGTCAGGTGCTGGTCGCCAACGCCGAGGAGCTTCCGGTCGCCAGCAAGCGCTACTACGCCCGCGACCAAGGCAGCTACACCGGGCCGATGAAGTTCTCGGTCTTCAACCAGGCGCCGGAACGCGCGACCTTCCCGACCTTGGGCTTCGCCGCGCAGCCCGAAGTCCGGGCGGGCAAGGCGCCGATCTCCGTCGGCAAGTCGGACCCGGCTCAGCGCGAGCTCGAGGGCGTCGGCGTCGTCGCCAGCGCCTACGAGCCCATCGAGCCGAAGTTCGCGAACTTCAAGGCCCCGGCCTCGGGTCGCTATCGGCTCAAGCTCTGCGGGCACTCCGTCTGGGTCGGCCCTGGCGACGCCAAGAAGTGGTTTATCCCGAACCTCGACCAAGTCTCCAAGGGCCGTCGGCCCGAGCCCGTCACCGTCTATGCGCTGACGCCGCCGCGCGTGCTGCGGCGCATCGGCAACATCGACCTCAATCCGGACGTCACCGTCGCGGACCTCGACGTGCAGCTCGAAGCGGGCGAATCAATCCAAGTGGACGCCGTACGTTTCTTCCGGTCGCGCCCTGGGGCCGGCCGCTGGCAGAACCCCTTAGCCGAAAAGGACGGCCAACCTGGCCTCGTCATGCGCTGGATCGAAGTCGAAGGCCCGCTGGTTGACACCTGGCCGACCGCCTCCTACCAGCAGCTCTTCGCGGACCTCCCGGTGAAGAAGTCCGCCACCTCGCCGCTCAAGGTCGAGGTCACCCCGAACGACGTCGCCAAGGACGCGGAACGCCTCCTGCGCCGCTTCGTGCAGCAGGCCTATCGCCGTCCCGTCTCGCCGCAGGAGGAAGTCCGTTTCCTGCCGCTCGTGCAGAACGCCCTCAAGACGGGCAGTTCCTTCGCGGAGGCCATGGTCACGGGCTACACCGCGGTGCTGACGTCGCCGGGTTTCCTCTATCTCCAGGATCAGCCGGGCCGACTCGACGACTACGCCTTGGCGGAGCGGCTCGCGTTCTTCCTCTGGAATTCTCCGCCCGACGCGGAACTGTTGGCCTTGGCGAAAGCCGGCCGGCTCCATGAACCCGCGGTCTTGCGCCAGCAGACCGACCGCTTGCTCGATGACGCGCGTTCGCAGCGCTTCGTATCGGCCTTCCTCGATTACTGGCTCGAGCTCCGCAAGGTCGGCGTGACCAACCCCGACGAGAACCTGTACCCCGATTACTACCTCGACGACCACCTCGTCGAGTCCGCGGGCGACGAGACACGCCTGTTCTTCGCCGAACTTCTGAAGCGCAACCTGCCGGCCCGCCACGTGGCGTCGTCGGACTTCGTCTTCGTCAACGAACGGCTTGCCAAGCTGTACGAACTCCCGCCGGTCATCGGGTCGCAGTTCCGCAAGGTCTCCTTGCCGGCCAACAGCGTGCGCGGCGGGTTGCTGACGCAGGCCAGCGTGCTCAAGGTCACCGCCAACGGCACGACCACCTCGCCCGTCGTGCGTGGCGCATGGATGATGGAGCGCATCCTGGGCCGCAAGCCGCCGAAGCCGCCGGCGAGCGTCCCTGCCGTCGAGCCCGACATCCGTGGTGCCACGACCATCCGGCAGCAGCTGGAAAGCCATCGTAAGCAGGAGTCGTGCGCCGCGTGCCACGTGAAGATCGACCCGCCTGGCTTCGCCTTGGAAAGCTTCGACGTCGTCGGCGGCTACCGGAAGGCCTACCGAGCCATCGACGGCAAAGAGCGCGAGGTAGGCTTCGGCAAGAACGGGCAGAAGTTCGCCTTCCACAACGCCTTGCCGGTCGAGTCGCAAGGCCAGTTCAATAAGCGTAATTTCGCCGACATCCGTGAGTTCAAGGCCCTCCTGCTGAAAGACGAACGCCAGCTCGCCCGCAACCTCGTCGGCCAGTTCACCGTCTTCGCGACGGGTGCCCCCATTGGCTTCGCCGACCGGCCTAAGGTCGAAAAGCTCCTCGATGCCGCCCAAGCCGAGGGCTATGGCGTCCGGACGCTCGTCCATGGGCTTGTCAGCAGCGACCTCTTCCTCAATAAATAAGCCACCCCACCATGAGCTCCTCCTCGGGCTATAACCCTGCCAACGCCCCCCGCGTCGCCTTCCAGCGCGCGGTTTCCCGCCGTCGCTTCATCCAGGGCACGGGCGTCCTCATGGCCTTGCCGCTGCTCGACTCCATGACGCCGGCCTTCGCGGCCCCCGCTCCCTCCAGCGCGACGCCGGGTGGTAAGCCCCGCCGCATGTTGGGCATCTGCAATAACCTTGGCCTCGTCCCTGAGAACTTCTTCCCGAAGGGCGCCGGCGCCGGCTACAAGTCGTCCCCGTACCTCGACCTCCTCCAGGAGCACCGCAAGGACTTCACCGTCTTCAGCGGCGTGTCGCACCCCGACGTCGATGGCGGCCACCCGGCCGACAACTGCTTCCTCACCGCCGCCCCGCACCCGAGCAGCGGCGGCTTCCGCAACACCATCTCCCTCGACCAGTTCGTCGCGGAACGCATCGGCCACCTCACGCGCTTCCCGTCGATGACCCTCGGCGTCAACGTCTCGCGCGGCTCGCGCAGCCTTTCGTGGACCGCTGGCGGCATCATGATCCCGACGGAAGAGAAGCCCTCGGTCGTTTTCCGCCGCATGTTCATGGGTGGGTCGGCCGCGGAGGTCGCCGCCGCCGAGCGCCGCATGGATCTCGGCCGCAGCATCCTGGACGCCGTCGGCGGCCAGGCTGGCGACCTCAAGCGCACCGTGGGGGCGCAGGACCGCGACCGGCTGGATCAATATTTCACCAGCGTCCGCGAACTCGAGAAGCGCATGCAGATGTCCAAGGAATGGGAGCGCAAGCCCCGCCCGGTGACCTCGCAGCCCGTGCCGCTCGACCCCGCCAGCCCCAAGGAATACATGGACAAGGTGCACCTCATGTACGACATGGCCCGCCTCTGCTTCGAGACCGACTCCTCGCGCGCCGTCACGCTGATGCTGGATAGCGTCAACTCGCCCGCCATCGACCTCGACCACGAGCACACCACCACCGACGGTTACCATAACCTCTCGCACCACGGCCGTTCGGCCCAGAAGCTCGCCCAGCTCAAGTCGATCGACGAGTGGCACATGCGCCTGCTCGCCAAGCTGATGTCCGACCTCAAGCAGGTGAAGGAGGACGGCGATACCTTGCTGGACCGCACGATGATCCTCTACGGCTCCAACCTGGGTAACGCGAACACGCACGTCACGACCAACCTCCCGACCCTCTTCATGGGCGGCGGCTTCCGCCATGGCCAGCACCTCGCCTTCGACACCGAGCGCAACGCGCCGCTGCCGAACCTCTTCGTCTCCATGCTGCAGCGCATGGGCATCGACCAGGACAAGTTCGCGTCGTCGACCGGCACGATGCGCGGCCTCGAACGCGTCGGCTAAGCCCGCGCGGGCTTAGTCGTCGTCATCGTCCAACGTCGGGTCGAGCACGAGTCCGAGGGCCTTGAGCCCACGGCCGTGCGAGCCGGCCCATTCGCTGGGGTAGCGCTCGCCTGGGCGGGTCTGGGCCCAGATGGCGCGGTTCAAGGTGTCCTCGTGGATCAAGTCGGGTGCCGAGAAATCAAGGCGGTCGAAGCGCTCGGCCAAGCGTTCGTCCGGCGTGCGCCAGGGCATCCAAGAGGCCGACTTCGGCTTGGCCTTGGGGCGAGGCTCGTTGAGTTTCTGGTTGGGCTTGAGGCAGGTGTAGGGCTCGAGGTCGGCCTTCGTGGCGAAGCAGTCTTCCATGGTCGGTGAGGCCGCCACGACTTGGTTCATCGGCGGCAGGCCGAGGATACGGCACATCGTGTGCAGGACCGACGTCTGGTTGTAGAACTTGCTGACCACCGCGCCGCGTTTGGCCCAAGGACTGGCGACGAAGCAGAAGGAGCGATGGCCGTCGACGTGGTCTTGGCCGGCCTGAGGGTCGTCCTCGTTGACGAAGATGGCCATCTGGCCCCAGAAGCGGCTGTGCGACAGGCCTTCGATGACGCGCCCGAGGGCGAGGTCGTTGTCGGCCACGTAGGAGTTGGGCGTCAGTTCCGCCGCCGTGTGGTCGTTGGGCAGGTAGATGATGGTGAGGTCGGGAAAAGTGCCCTTCTTCTCGAACTCAGCGAGTTCCTTGAGGAAGATGTCGGCGCGGGTCTGGTCGGGGATGGCCATCTCCCAGCCTGGGTAATCCATGCAGCTGTACTGGCGGAGGGCCGCGATCTTGTAGGACACCAGGAACGCCGTCTGGCCGGCCTTGGTCTCGCGGTCGGTGAAGAAGTCGTGGTAGGTCTTACCCTTGAGCTTCGCGGTGAAGTCTAGTTCGCCGTAGTTGCGGAAGGAGTTCCCGTGGAGCAGGGCGTGGTCCCAGATGAAGCCGCAACCGGCGTAGAAGAGCGCGTCGGTGCCGAAGTCGTAGGCGCAGCGGTAGCCTACGCGATCCTTCTCGCGGTAGGGCGTGACGATGCCTTGCACGCCCCAGGCGTGGCCGTCGGATGAGTTCACGCCGTTGCAGTAGTAGTTGTCGAGGAGCGGGAAGCGCTCGGCCAAGGCATGGTGGTTGGGCGTGATCTTGCGGGGGAAGTTGCAGAACTTCGGCTCGCAGTTGCCCTTGCCCATGTCGCCCAGAACCTGGTCGAAGGTGCGGTTCTCCTTGATGATGTAGACGACGTGCTTGATGACGGACGGCTGGCCGACTTCTGCGGGCACCGGGACCGCGGCGACGTTGGGGTTGGCCGTCCGGGCGGCGGCCCGGAGCGCGTGCGAGAGGTGCGCGGCCTTGCGGGCGCGTTCGTCGAGCGCGGCGACGGCGGCGGGCGTGGTCGGGAGCTCGACGCGCTGGAGGCCGTTGCGGACGTTCGCCACGAAGAGCGCTGGCCCGGCGGTGCGGACGGCGCCGGGGTACCAGCCCGCAGGGATGAAACGCGTCGGGAAGGACGGCTGGGTGAGGTCGACGCAGCCGATGGCGTTCACGCCGGCGTTGGCGGTGTAGAGCGTCTTGCCGTC
>RFQN01000002.1 GCA_009924965.1 Verrucomicrobiota bacterium | reverse complement strand
AGTCGCCGTAGGTCTTCTTGAAGTTCTCGCAGCCGATGATGAGCCGCTGGATCTCGCCGCGGCCGCGGGCCTTCATGCGCGAGTTGCTGACGCCGCGGTAGATGCCGAAGGTGGCGGTCGCGAGGATCATGATGATCGCGATGACCATCAGGAGCTCGATCAGCGTGAAGCCGGCGCGGCGGCGGGGCGGGGTGGTCATGGCGGTCAGATGTGGCGGGAGTCGTTCTCGTCCTTCTTGACGTAGCCCGAGTCCTGGCGCTGGTGGTTGACGGCGTTCTTCTTGAGGTAGGCCTGGTAGACGTCGTCGGCGGACATGCCGAGCACTTGGGCGATGGAGATGAGGAAGTGGAAGAGGTCGATGACCTCGACCCGGGCGTTTTGCTCGTCGAACTTCTGGTACTTGGCCCACCACTTCCAGGGCACGGAATCGGTCAGCTCGGCCATCTCCTGCTGCATCGCGCGGAGATAGTTGAGCGTCCACTTGATCTTTTCCTCCTCGGTCATGCCGGCGGTTTCGACGCCGATGCGCTTGTTCAGCGTTTCTTGCATCTGGAAGATTTCTTCGAGCTTGTCGGCCATGGAACTAATGAAACGGTCCCCCCGCCTCGGGGCAACCCTGGAAGCGGGCTGGCAGGCCAATCCGCCCGCTTCGGGCCGCTTTCTCGCTTCCCCTGATGGGGAAGGTGGCTTCATTGTGGGGCGTGCCCGCCGCTCCTCTCCAGTCCGTCCTTCGCAAGCCCGAGGTCCTGTCGCCGGCGGGGGAGTGGGATTGCGCCAAGGCTGCGGTCGAGAACGGGGCCGATGCCATCTTCTTCGGCGTCGGTCGTTTCAACGCCCGCGTCCGCGCCCATAACTTCGAGGAAGCCGACCTGCCCAGCCTCATGGCCTATCTCCACGGCCGCGGGGTGAAGGGTTACGTGACGTTCAATACATTGATCTTTCCCGAAGAGCTCGCCGAGGCCACCCGGGTGCTGCGCACGATCATCGCTTCCGGCGTGGATGCCGCCATCGTGCAGGACGCTGGCATCTGCCGCTTGATCCGGCGAATCTCGCCTGATTTCCCCATCCACGCTTCCACGCAGATGACGGTCACCAGCGCGGCGGGCGTGGACTACGCTAAGGAACTGGGTGCATCACTGGCCGTGCTTGGCCGCGAGGTGTCGATCCCCGAGATGCAGAAGCTCCAGGCCGAGCAAGGTGCGCAAGGCGCACCACTCGACCTCGAGGTCTTCGTGCACGGCGCCCTCTGCGTCGCGTATTCCGGCCAATGCCTGACGAGCGAATCCTTGGGCGGGCGTTCCGCCAACCGCGGCGAATGCGCCCAAGCCTGCCGCTTGCCCTACGAACTCGTCGTCGACGGGGTGGTGCGTGACCTCGGCGACAAGGCCTACCTGCTCTCGCCGCAGGACTTGGCAGGCATCGAAGTGGTGCCCGACCTCATCCGCGCCGGGGTGAAGTCGCTCAAGATCGAGGGGCGCCTTAAGTCGCCCGAATACGTGGCCGCCATTACCAAGGCCTACCGCCGCGCCGTGGATGCGGCGTGGGAAGCGTTCCAGAAGGGCGGCAACGCCGACCAGGCCGCCCTGCAGGTGCGTCGCGAGGAGGACTACGCGATGCAGATGACTTTCTCGCGCGGCCTCCATACGGGTTGGTTGCGTGGCATCGACAACCAGCGACTCGTGCACGCCCGTTTCGGCAAGAAGCGCGGGGCCTTGCTCGGCACGGTCGTCGACGTCGCCAGCAATGGCGTCACAATGCGGCTCGAAGGTCCGCTGAAGCCGGGCGACGGCGTGGTCTTCGACCAAGGCAAGCCAGCCGAACGCGAGCAGGGCGGTTTCGTCCATGGGCTCGAGCCGGCCCGCGGCGGCTTGACGTTCGTGCGCTTCGGCCGAGCCGACGTGGATTGGTCGCAGGTCGCGCCTGGCGCCTTGCTCTGGAAGACCAAGGACCAAGAGCTCGACAAGCGTCTGCATGATTCCTGGGATCGCGAGCGGCCCAACTACCGGCGGCCTATCTCGGTCAAGGTGATTGGCCGCCTCGGCCAGCCTTTACGCGTCGAGTTCAACGACGAGGAAGGGCACGTCGTCGCCGCCGATTCCGCGATGCCTTGCGCCCAAGCGGAGAAGCGGCCCTTGGACGTCGCCACCCTGCGCGATCAACTCGGCCGCCTCGGCGACACGGGCTATGAGGTCGGCGCCGTGCAGGCGGACCTCGAAGGGGCCCTCATCGTCCCCGTCAGCGAGCTCAACCGTATCCGCCGCGAACTCTCCGAGCGCCTCACCGAACTCCGTCAGGAGCCGCCGGGTTGGACCCTGCTCCCGCAGGATGACGCTGCATGGCAGGTTCCGGCTGAGCCGGTGCCGGCGACCTTGCCGAAGCCCGAGATCGTCACGGTCATCCGCGAGCCCGAGCAGCTTGAGCCCGCGTTGGCCTGGGGCGCCCGCGTCATCTACGCGGAGTTCGAGGACCCCAAGAAGTTCCGCGCCGCCGTCGCGCGCGTCCGCGCCTACGAACAGGAAGCTGGCCGCAAGGTCGAGTTCTGGGCCATGGGCCCGCGCGTCCATAAGCAAGGCGAGGACCGCATCACCGAGATCGTCCTCTCGTGCGACGCGGATGGCTACCTCGTGCGCAACCACGACGACCTGCGCGCCTTCGCCGGGAAGCGCCGCCGCGCCGACTTCTCCTTGAACGTCGCCAATGGCCTCGCCGCCGAATGGCTCGTCAAACACCACGGCCTCGAAGGCGTCACCGCCTCGTACGACCTCGATTCCGCGCAGCTCGCCGCGCTCCTCAAGTCGGCCCCGCCGGCCTGGTTCGAGGTCACGCTGCACCAGCACATGCCGATGTTCCATATGGAGCACTGCGTGTTCTGCACCTTCCTGTCGAAGGGCAAGGACTACCGCGATTGCGGTCGCCCCTGCGAGAAGCATCGCGTCAAGCTGCGCGACCGCGTCGGCGCGGAGCACATCCTCAAGGCCGACGCTGGTTGCCGGAACACCCTGTTCAATTCGCGCGCCCAGACCGGCGCCGAGTATGCGACCGAGCTGCTCGCCCTCGGCGTGCGGCGTTTCCGTATCGAGTTCGTCGACGAGGACGCTTCGACGGTCACGCGTACGCTCGAGAAGTATCAGGCCCTGCTGAAGGGCGACCTCGACGGCACCGCCCTCTGGAACGACCTCAAGGTCCTCAACCAGCTCGGCGTCACGCGTGGGACGATGAGGGTAAGGCTCTAGTCGCTTGGCGTTTGACCAAGCGGCCGGGTGGGCTAGCGTCCTCGGATGAATCGCCGTTCCTTCCTGTCCCTGGCCGCCGCGTTGCCCGCCCTCTCGGCCTTCGGCCAGACCGCCTCGACGCCCGAATTCGCCAAACTGCCGATCGGCGGCATGGACAAGAAACTCGCCCCGGCCTTCGCCGCCGCGGGCTACGGTTACCTTGAGCTTTTCATCACCGCCGAGATCGTCCCGGGCAAGGAAGACGACGTCTTCGCCAAGAATCTCGCCGCCCTCAAGGGCCTGCCGATCCCGACGACTTTCCTGAACGGCTTCATTACCAGTGACATTCCGATGGTCGGCCCGGACGCCCAGCATGACAAGGTGGAGAAGTGGGTCCGCACGGCCTTTCCGCGCGCCCGCCAGCTCGGCGTCGGTATCGTCACCGTCGGTTCCGGCGGTTCCCGTCGTTGCCCGAAGGGCTTCGAGCCGGCCAAGGCCCGCGAGCAGTTCTCGAAGGTCCTCGGCCGCATCGCCCCGATCGCCCGCGACAACGGCATCCGCCTGACCATCGAGAACCTCAACACCGCCGAGACCAATCTCTGCACCAGCATCGCCGAATCCGTCGAGGTCATCACCGCCGCCGGTCCGGACGTCTTCCTGACCGCCGACCTCTATCACATGATGCGCGACAACGACCCGGCCGAGGAGCTACGCAAGGCCAAGGGTCGACTCATCCATTGCCATGTCGCGGAGAAGGAAGTCCGCAGCTCCCCGGGCACCAAGGGCGATGATTTCCGTCCGCACCTGCGCGTGCTGCGCGAACTCGGTTATGCCGGCGCCTTCAGCTTCGAATGCGGCTGGGCCAAGTCCGTCTCGCCCGACAAGGCGATCGCGGCCTTCCGCCACCAGCTCGCCACGCTCTGATCACTCCTCGCCGCGGAGGCGAGGGAGCAGGCCCGTGATGCGACGGGAATCCGACGCGTTGCGGACCGCCATGGCGTAGGCCGTGGGGTCGCCGACGAGGATGACCTGCTTGCGGCCGCGCGTCACCGCCGTGTAGACGAGGTTGCGGGCCAGCATGATGCTGTGCTGGCGCAGCAAGGGCACGACCACGGCCGGGAATTCGGAGCCCTGCGACTTATGGATGCTGACCGCGTAGGCGAGGTGCAGGTCGCCCTGTTCGCCGCGTTCGAGTTCCACGCGCGTCCCGTCGAAGTCGATGAGTAGGTCTCCGCTTTCGGCCTGCACGTCGAGGACCACCCCGAAGTCGCCGTTGAAGACGAGCTTGTCGTAGTTGTTGCGCGTCTGGATGACCTTATCGCCGACGGTGATCCGTCCTGGGCGGGCCCCGGCGCCACGGAGCTTCTCCTGCAGGGCGGTGTTGAAGGCTTGGATGCCGCCCGTGCCTTTGTGCATGGGCGCGAGCACCTGGATGTCGCGGAGCGGGTCGAGCCGGAGCGCGCGCGGCAGGATCTCACAGCACAGACGCGTGACCATGCGCACGCAGGCTTCGGGGTCGTCGGCCCGCACGAAGTGGATGTCCTGCGTGAAGTCGAGCTTGGCGGGGTCCTCGACCGGCGTCGGCGGGTTGGTATCCGCGTGCAGGATACCGTGGGCGACGGTGACGATGCCCGAACGGGCGCCTTGGCGGAAGACCGTGTCGAGGCGCGTCACCTCGGCCGCGCCGGATTCGATCAGGTCGCCGAGGACGTTGCCGGCGCCGACGGACGGGAGCTGGTTGACGTCGCCGACCAACAGCACGTGGGCCGTGCCTGGGATGGCGCGGAGCAACGCAGCGGCGAGCTTGGTGTCGAGCATGCTCGATTCGTCGATGATGACGAAGTCGGCGGACAGCGGGTTCTCGGCGTTGGCGGTGAAGCCACCGGCGGCGGGGTCGAACTTCAGCAGCCGGTGGATGGTCGAGGCTTGGACACGCGTGGCCTCCTGCATGCGTTTGGCGGCGCGGCCCGTCGGGGCGCCGAGCAGCACGCGTACGCGCTTGGCCACGAGGATGTCGCAGAGGGCCTTGAGGATGGTCGTCTTACCGGTGCCGGGGCCGCCGGTCAGGACGCCGACCTTGCTGCGCAAGGCCATCATCACGGCGGCCGCTTGGGCCTCGGAGAAGCCGAACCCTGCGCGTTCCTGCGCCCAAGCGACGGCCTTTTCGACGTGGATGGCCGGCAAACTGCTGGGGGTGGCGCGCAGACGGCGAATCGAGGTCGCGATGGAGCGCTCCGCGTTTTCCTGCGGACGCAGCTGGAGCAGGCGGATGCCGTTGGCGTCGAGGATGCCGACCGCGTTCTCCTTCATCAGGACCTTCATCCGGTCCTGCACGATGGCGCGGTCGACTTCGAGCAGCTCGGTCGATTTCTCGAGCAAGCCTTCTTCGGGGTAGGCGCTGTGGCCTTCGCCCTCGAGCTCTTCAAGGCTGTGGAGAATCCCGGCGTCGACGCGCTGCGGGCCGGCGGTGGGCAGGCCGAGGTTGCGCGCGATCTTGTCGGCGGTCTTGAAGCCGACCCCTTCGACCTCGCGGCAGACGCGGTATGGTTCAGTAGTCAGGACCTTCTTCGCTTCTTGGCCATAGGCCTTCACGATGCGGAGGCAGAGCGCGTTGGTGACGCCGTAGGTCTGCAGGAAGACCATGACCTCGCGCAGGGCCTTCTGGTCCTCCCAGGCGGCCTTGATCGATTTGGCGCGGCCGGGGCCGATGCCGTCGACTTCGCGCAAGCGGGCCGAATGGTTGGAGATGATGTCGAAGGTGCGCACCCCGAACTTGGCGACGATCTTGTCGGCGTAGGTCTTGCCGATGCCCTTGATGAGCCCGCTACCGAGGTACTTGCGGATGCCGTGGACGGACGAGGGTAGGCGGGACGTGAAGCTTTTGACGCGCAGCTGCGGGCCGTGCTGCGGGTGGCGTTCCCAGAACCCCACGAGGTCGACCGTCTCGCCGCATTGGAGTCCCGTCATATTGCCGAGCACAATGGTCTTCTCGCCCGCTTCCGGGCTGAGCTCCGCGATGGTGAAGTGGGTCTCCTCGTCCAACCACAGGATGCGCTCCACCACGCCCGAAAGCTTGATTTCGGGCCCGCGGGGATCTTCGCGCGGAGGTGACATGCGTGGCGGCATCATTCCGCCCACGCTCGGCTGAAGCAATCCCTTACAGTCCGAAGATATCCCTCTGCAGTTCCGCCAACCCCGCGTGGACCGAGTCGGGTCGGTAGGGCGCCAATTCCTCGGCGGTGTGGGAGCCGGTGGTCACGCAATGCACCGCGGCGAACTGCCCGTTGCGGGCGGTCTCGATGTCGAACGGGGAGTCGCCGACCATGACCGTGCGACGAGGGTCGGCCTGCAGTTTGCCGACGACGTAGTGGCTGAACTCCTTCTGCGGCTTGCGCCACGGATGGACGTTCGTCCCGAAGATGCCGTCGAAATGGTGGGCTAGCCCGAGGTGGGCCATGATCTTCTTGGAGTTCTCCTCGTCCTTATTGGTGTAGACGGCCGTCCGGACGCCGCGGGTGCGCAGGGCTTGGAGGATCTCGGCGCAGCCGGGGTAGACGCGTAGGCCATGGAACATCACGGAAGGGAAGTGCTCGCGGAACAGGCGGGTCGCCGTGGGGGCATTGGCCTCGCCGGCGAGCTTGACCACGGTGACGTTGACCGAGCCGCCGACGGCCCGGCGAATCTGCTCCAGGGTGACGCTGGGCAGTCCCATCATCGACATCACGTCATCGTAGCAGCGATGGATGGCCTCGAAGTTGTCGACGAGGGTGCCATCGAGGTCGAAAAGGACGGTTTCGGGAAGGTCTGAGGCCATGGGGAAGCCTACTGAGGAGGGTGTGGGGCGGGTTTCCAAGTTTGGATTTGCACGATTGGCCTGCTCCCCTAGGTTGCGGCTTCTTCCTATGACCTTCTCGCTGGACCTTACCAAGCCCCTGAGCCGCGTCGGCTTCCTGGTGAACCTTGTCTTCCTGACCGTCGTCTTCTCCGGCCTGTCCTGGCTGAGCTTCGGTTACATGACCCACTCCCTCCCGGAGGGCGCCATCCACGCGGAAGAGCAGGCCATCGCCCAGAAGGCCCAAGACCAAGCCTTCGCCAAGGCCAAGGCCGCTGCGAAGGGTAAGGTTTTCGACGAAAAGGCTGCCCTGGCTGAAGCCAAGAAGGCCGGCCTGGAAGCCGCTGAAAAGAAGCACAACGAAATCCACCACCACGTCGTGGGCGGCTGGGCTCCCTTCGCCATTTTCCTCCTCATCATCTCGGCCGTCTTCTTCTCCGGCTTCCTGTCGATTGCGCTTCAGCGTCGCGCCAACGAAGCCGGTAAGAACGGCCTGCTCGTCTTCCTAGCCCACGTCGGCGGTTGGGCGCTCGCCACGTTCATCGCCTTTGAGCCCTTCCTGACCCACCACGGCCTCACCAAGGCCTGGTCCGTCGGCGGCATCGTTGGCCTCGTGCTCATCCTCCCGGTCGTCCTCGCGGGCGAAGGGCACGCCGACGATCACGGCCACTGAGCCGGGCACTCAGCTTCGGCCGACGAGGCTGAAGTCGTATAAGGTGTGGCTAATCCGACCTCGCTCCAACACGGCGAGGTCGCTGTTTTGGCCGCGTTCGATGGCTTCGCCGTCGTTCCATACGAACCGGTAACCCAAGGCCGAAGGCTGAAACAGGGAGCCGTGGCGGACGAGGGCGGGGTAGGTCCGTTCCATCTCGGTGGCGTCGGTCACGCCGGCTGGGTAGTTGAGGCTATGGACTTCGAGGCCCCTGGGCGGCCGACCGACCAAGGCTTTCGCGAAGCGGGCGGCATGACGGCAGGCGGCTTCCATTTGACCCGGAAGCCTTCGGCTTGGCAGGCGGCGACGAGGGCATGGAGGAAGGCCGTGCCGATGCCATCGTCGTTCGTGAGCAAAACCGTGGGCTTCATGTCGGCCCAGACTGGCGACTCCCGGCGTGCGGGCAACGCGGAAGGTTAAGCCTGCGGAGCGGCCTGCCCGGCTTCCCAAGCAGCGATCTGGTCGCGCAGGGCGGCGGCGGATTCATAGTCCTCTTCTTTGACGGCATCCGCCAGCAAGGCTTGGAGCGCGCTGAGCTTGGCTTGGCGCTCGGCCGCGGAAACCTGCGGACGGCGTCCCTGGTGGGCCATGCCCGGTTGCAGCCGTGCGATGGTCGCCAAGACCTGCTCGGTGTGGGCTTGGTAGCAGGTCGGACAGCCGATGCGGTGGGTGCGTTCGAAGTCTTGCCAGCGGAAGCCGCAGGACGGGCAGCGACCTCGGCCACTCGGCATGGGGACGTGTAGTTTCCAGCCCAGCGCGGCGGACGGCAGGAGCCCGCCGGCGACCGGGGAGGTCACCACCGGGCAGGCTTGGCAGCACCCGAACGACTCCGCCTTACCCCCGGACACGAGGGTGAAGTAGGTCGAGCAGGGCTGGGTACAGCCTTGGCACTGGGACGGACGTGGAACCATCGCCCAACAGGCTGACCGACCTCGGGCGGTTTTCAAGCGTGGGTCTGAACCTTTTCAGGTTGAAGCCCCGCCTCGGCTGGATTGCCTAGTGGCGATGCTTTTCACCGTTCTTCCCATCGTCCTGGCAGCGGAGGCCGAAAAGGGTGCCCTTTGGTATTTCCGTCAGATGGACACCGCCGGTTTGGCCGTCGCCGCCGTGCTCGTCGTCTGCTCCTTCATCGGTTGGGGCGCGATGATTCAGAAGTGGTCGGACGTCCAAGAGCTGCGTCGTCGCAACCATGGCTTCGATCGTCGGCTGCGCGACCAGCATTCCGTCATCGCCCTGAATTTCCCGGGCGGCGGCAACCTCTGCCCGTACGAGTTCCTCGTCGCCGAAGCGGTGTCGGCCGTGCAGCGCCATAAGGGCCGCCTGGTCCGCCAGTCCGATGTCCGCCTCTGCATGGGCCACGTCGAGAACGCCCTGCAGCGCGGCGTTTCCCGCACGATGGTGAAGTACGAGGACAAGATGGTCATCTTGAGCTCGCTCGTTTCGGGTGGCCCGTTCCTCGGCCTGCTCGGCACGGTGTGGGGCGTCATGGTGACGTTCGGCGCCCTGACGGAGAAGGCCAGCATCGCGCAGCTCGCTCCGGGCGTCTGCGGCGCGCTGGTGACTACGACCCTGGGCCTGCTGGTCGCGATTCCCGCGACGTTCGGCTACAACTACCTGCTGACGCAGGTGAAGCTCATGAGCACCGAGCTCGAGAACTTTGCGAGCACCTTGGCCGACCGCGTCGAGCTTGAGCTCGAAGCCGAAGCCCGCACGAACTTCGAGCAACAGCAGCAGCGCGAACTCCTGCGCCGGGCTGCCGCGCAAGCCGCCGCCGCGCCGGCTTCGGGTGCGACCGTCGCGCCCATCGTCGAGCCCGCCGCGCCCGGCGAATTGCCAGGTTGGGAAGACGCCCAGTGACCATGGCCCGCTCCTTTTCCAAGCAGTCCCGCCTCCACGTCATGAGCGAGCTCAACGTGACGCCGATGCTGGACCTTTGTTTCTGCCTCCTGATCATCTTCATGATCGCGACGCCGGTGCTCGAGCAGACGACCGCCATCAACTTGCCGAAGTCCGAGAAGGGCGTCGGTAAGTCGGCCGATTCCAAGGTGCAGTACCGTTTCGTGACGATCGCCGCCGACGGGAGCCTGAGCATCGGCAACCGCGCCGTCACCCGTCAGCAGCTGGAAGAACAGTTCGCGCAGATCGCAGCGCTGCCGGAGGCCGAACAGCCCATCGTCCGCGTGCGCGGCGATGGTGGCCTGACTTACCAGAAGGTCATCGACGTGCTATCGTTGGCCAAATCCAAAGGGCTGACCAAGGCGGCCCTCGACTCCGAGATCCGTTAACATGGCCGAAGGCAGCAAAGGCATCATCGGTTCCGTCGCAGTCCATCTGGGCATCGCCGCCGTCTTGGTCGGCGCTTCTTGGTATGCCTCGCATGAGTCTGGCACGCCCACGAAAGCCCAAGACATCTTGTTGGTTAACCTCGACGGGGTGCCTGGCCGCAAAGCCGGCTTGATTGGTGAAAAGGAAGGCGTGGCCCGTGGCCATGAGTCAGGCACGCAGACCGGCATCAAGGCCGTCCATATCAAGACCCTTGACGTCGAGAAAATCAAACAACAGGACCGAGAGGCTCAGGCCCAGGCGAACGCCGAGCATTCCAACGCGAAGAGCGATAACACCTCTAAGTCCACCAAGAACTCGAACACGGGTTCAGCGACCAACCGCACGACCTTCAGCGATTTCCAGAGCAAGCAAAAGGGCGGCGCTGGGCACACGACCGGCTCGGTCGGGAGCATCGGCACCATCAGCGTCAAGAAAGGCCGTAACTACGGGGATGGTAACAATGGCGGGGCGAACGGCAGCGCCACCGAAATGCAGATCTATGCAGGCACCGTGACTGCGCGCTTCAAGTCCGCTTGGGCCGACATCGTTGCTTCCGACGGTGCCGCTTCCGCCGCAAGCTGCGGGGTCATCGTGAAAGTCGACGCCAGCGGCACCGTCACCTTCGCGTCCTGGATCAACCGGCCGAAAGACCCCCATGTCGCCGAGTTGGTCAAGCGGGCCTGTTCCCAAATCGGGAATTGCGGGCCGCCTCCTGGCCGTACCGCCTTCGAGATCGAATTCCCGAACGTCGGCGTCTCCGAAGGCTGAAGCCGCTTAGTCTCGGACTTCCAGGACCATCTGCACCTCGACCGAAACGCCGAGCGGTAGTCCGTTGACGGAGACCGCGGCGCGGGCGTGCTTACCGGCGTCGCCAAAGACCTGCAGGAGGAATTCCGAGGCGCCGTTGAGCACCTTGGGGCTGTCGCTGAAGCCGTCGACGCCATTGACGAACCCGTTGACCATGACAACGCGCACGACCTTATCCAGCGAGCCCAAGGCGGCCTTGGCGTTGGCGAGCGCGTTCAGGGTGCAGAGCCGGGCGGCTTCGGCGGCTTGGACGAGGTCAACCTCGCGGCCGACCTTGCCGAGGGAGGCGACTTTCCCGTCCTTCATCGGCAAGGTGCCGGCGAGGTAGAGCAGGTTACCGGTGCGGACGGCGGGCACGTAGGCTCCCGCCGCGGGCGGGGGCGTAGGCAAAGTGAAACCGAGTTCTTGGAGGCGGGATTCGGGCGACATAAAGGTTACCAGTATTGCGGCCAACGGGTGGGCCGACGGACGTTGTGGACGAAGAGCGCGACGGTGACAATCAGAAGGGCACCTAAGAGCGTCGGGAAAAGCAGGAAGCCCCAGCCGGCCTTGAAGGCAAACACGATCAAAGGGTTGGAACTAGCGGGCGGATGGACTGTCCGCGTGGCCTTCATCGCTGCGATGGCGAGTCCGACCGCGAGGCCCGCGCTCCACCAATCCGGCCCCAGCCAGTGCAGGCAGGTCAAGCCGGCGGCTGTGCCGAAGAGATGGCCGACGACGGTATTGCGCGGCTGGCTGAAAGGGGAATCTGGGTAGGCGAAGATTAGCAGACTGCTCGCCGCGAACGTCCCCAACAAAAGCACGTAGCTCAGGTGGCTCGTGGCGTAGGCGAGGGCAGCCACGAGCGAACCGGCCAGCAAGGCAGTCGACGCGATCGCTCCCCAGGACGAACGTGGGGGCAACGGCGCATCCGCGCCTCGAAACTTATCGAACAGCCCGCGGAGGCCGGAAGGCTGGCTCACTTGACCTTCTTCATGCCCTCGATCAGCTCGCTGACGAGCTCACGGGAGCGGCCCTTGATTTCCTTGGTCAACGTGGGGTCGGACGAGCCAACGGCTTTCTTGGTCTGGACGTAGGTCTGGGCGAGGACGGGCTCGCGATTGCGCGCAATGGTCGCGTTGTCGCGGATCGAGATCGTGACGTCGGCGGAATAGCGGCCGAGGCCACGGTCGAAGCGGACTTCGATGGTCAAGAGGGGGGTTGAGGCTTCGGGGTTCAGCCCGCTGTATTCCTTGGGGGTGATGCCGGCGCGACGCATCTCGAGCTCGATGGCGTCGCGGATTTCCTGACGGAGGTCGCCGTCTTCCGGGCGCGGGTCGACCGTGACGACGTCGATGAAGAAGTAGGAGATGCCGCGGAGCTTCGTGAAGGGGTTCTCCGCGGTGCGTACACGGGCAGGTTCATCGAAGCCCTGGGCGAGGAGTCCGCCGGTGGCGAGGGCGAGCAGGGCTGCAAGGACGAAGGCAGGAAGACGCATGTGGTGGAAGGTGGCTGGAAGTGTGTCGGTCGCGGGGCCGGCTTCAATCTCCTTTAGCGGGGACGAGCTTCACGCGGTTGAGCGGGTGCTGGTCGAGCAGGGTCGGGTACCAGCCTTGGACCTCGGGGCGGATGAGGAACTTGTTCTTGTTGAAGACGACGGGGATGATCGGGGCGCCCTCGATGAGGCGTTGTTCGGCCTGCTGGAAGTAGTCGTAGCGCTTGGCTTGATCGATCTCGCGGGCGGCCGCGCCGATGAGGCGGTCGTATTCGGGGTCGCTCCAGTTGGTCTGGTTCAGTTCGTTCCCGGTGATGAACATCTCCAAGAAAGTATTGGGGTCGTTGTAGTCGCCGCTCCAGGCCGACCGGGCGATCTGGTAGTCGCCCTTGTGCAGGGCGCTTAGGTAGACCTTCCAGTCGAGGTTGCGGAGCTCGATGTTCACCCCGAGCTGCTTGCGCCACATCTCCTGGTAGGCCTGCGCCGCCATCTGGGAGCCTTCGGACGTGTTCAAGAGGTATTCGAGCTTGGGGAACCCTTGACCACCGGGGTAACCGGCCGCGGCGAGCAGGCGACGGGCCTCGTTCAGGTCGGTGCTCCACTGCGGGCGCGCCTTGAAGCCGCCGGTGCCCGGAGGGGTGAGGTTGAGGGCCGGCGACTCGCCGGCGCGGAGCACGCGTTCGGCGATCAGGTTGCGGTCGATCGCCATGCCTAAGGCCCGGCGGACCCGCGCATCGGCCAAGGCCTTGCGGACAGGTTCGTTGCCTTGGACGTCGGTGTTGATGCGGATGAAGGCGCAGGAGAGGTAAGGGTCGAGCCGGAGGAACGGGGCCTTTTGTTCGCGTAGCTGCACGATCTTGTAGGGCGGCACCGTGCCGGTGATGTGGAGTTCGCCGCCGCGGAAGGCGCGTTCCTCGGCGAAGAGGTCGGTGATGGCGCGGAACTCCACGCCGTTGAGCGCGATGTTGGCGGCGTCCCAATAGCCGGGGTTCTTGCGGACGATGATGCGTCGGGCGACTTCCCACGATTCGAGCGTGAAAGCCCCGTTGCCGACGAGGTTCCCCGGGCGCGTCCAAAGCGTATTCATTTCCTCCATGTGGCCGAACTTCAGGATCGTCGGCGGATGCACCGGGAGCCAACTGTGGTGGCAGATGAGCTGCAGGAAATAGGGCACGGCGTTGTCGAGCTCGATGACCAGCGTGCGCGGGCCGGTCGCCTTGAAGCCGACTTGGCCGAAGTCCTTGAGCTTGCCTTCGTTGAAGTCCTTCGCGCCGCGGACGCAGTGCAGCATCGACGCGTATTCGGCGCCGAATTTCGGCGAGAGGATGCGTTGGAAGCTGAACAGGAAGTCCTGGGCCGTCACCGGGTCGCCGTTGGACCAGCGGGCGTTCGCGCGGAGTTGGAACGTCCACGTCTTGCCGTCCGGCGACATCGTCCAGCTCTCGGCCGCGCCGGGGATCGGGTGGAGGTCGACGGGGTCGTAGTTCACGAGCCCCTCGAAGAGCGAGTAGACGATGCGGGACTCCAGCAGGCCGGTGACTTCCTGCGGGTCGAGGCCCGAGGGTTCGGCGTTGTTGTTGATCACGAGGATGCCGGCCTTGGCCATCTGGGCCGCAGTGTCCTCCTTGGGCTTGCAGCCGACCAGGGCCACCACGGCGGCGACGAGGGCGAGCAAAAGGCTTCGCGAAGGGCAGGGCATGGGCCGAGATTAGGCGGCTAAGGGTCGGGAGGGCAAGTGTGCGGCAACAGGCATTTTCCGCTTTCTCGCCTTAAAGGAGCGGGTAGCGTCAGCGCATGCCCCTCCTGACTCGTCGTGAAATCGGCCTCGTCGCTGCCACCGCTGCCCTTTGCCTCGCCTTGCCTGGCTTCATCGCCGCGGCCGGCACGCCGGAGGCGCCCGCGGCGAAGCCCGTGATGGGCTCGATGGCCTTCGATTGGGAGAAGATGGTCGTCAAGACTTCCGCGGTCGGCGCCAGCCGCAAGGTCTGCCAAGCCCCGACGGCCACGCTCGACGAACTCGAGTGCCATGTCACGACGCTGAACAAGGGGAACGCCGCGCACCCGCCGCATCGCCATGCGGACGAGGAGCTCCTCATCGTCAAGGAGGGCGTCGTGGAGGCCCTCGTCGCCGGGGAATGGGTGAAGCTCGGTCCGGGCTCGGTCATCTTCCAAGCCGCCAACATCGACCACGCCATCCGCAACGCCGGCGAGCAGCCGGCGACCTACCATGTGATCAAGTGGAATTCGCCAGGCATGCTGAAGGCCAAGGCCGAAGCCGCGGCCGCCGCGAAGGCCGCCGCCCAGAAGTAGTCGGTCGGGCGACTATCCCAACAGAAAGGGC
The DNA here is from genome assembly GCA_009924965.1 of Verrucomicrobiota bacterium. Taxonomy (GTDB): domain Bacteria; phylum Verrucomicrobiota; class Verrucomicrobiia; order Opitutales; family UBA953; genus UBA953. Next base: position 9,310 of record RFQN01000002.1, on the reverse strand, counting down.
GGCCGAAGCCGCCCTTTTGTGTTCAACGTAGGCCAGATGATTAGATGGCCGCCGGACCGCGCTCGCCGGTGCGGATGCGGATGACGTCGGCGAGGCCGAAGACGAAGATCTTGCCGTCACCGATCTTGCCGGTGTGGGCGGCCTTGGAGATGGTCGCGATGGCCTTCTCGACCTGTTCGTCGGCCACGGCGGCTTCGATCTTCACCTTGGGGAGGAAGTCGACCGTGTACTCGGAACCACGGTAGATCTCCGTGTGTCCCTTCTGACGGCCGAAGCCTTTGACTTCGGTTACGGTCATACCCTCGATGCCGATTTCGGCGAGGGCGTCCTTCACTTCCTCAAGTTTGAAGGGTTTGATGATGGCGACGACGAGCTTCATGGTGGTGTTGGTATAGGTTGGGTTAGGCGTTCGGTTGAGCAAGACCACTTATGCAACCCCCGTGCCAAGTGGGTTTGGCCGGATGCCAACCTTACGATTGGCTATTTTTGAGCAGGACGGCTCGGACTTCGGCCAGTTTTTCAGCAGATTTGAGCCCAGGACTCAATTCCACCCCACTATTCAGGTCTAAAAAGCGTGCAGAGGCCTGGACGGCCTCGGCGACATTGGTTGGGCCCAACCCCCCAGCGAGGACCCAAACGTGGCTAGAATGGGCCTTTTGGAGGGCTTGGAAGCGGGTCCAGTCGGCACGTTTACCCGTCCCCCCAAAAGCGCCCTTGGCATGGGCATCGTGGAGGCAGGTGTGGGAGAATTTCAGCAGGTCGGTCGGCCAGACCGCCCCATCGGCCAATTTGGGGGCGATCCAGAGGCGGTGCGGACCGAGCGCTGCGGAAAGGGCTGCCAGGTCGCACTCGCCGGTGCTGGGGTCGAAGTGGGCTTGCACGACGGCGAAGCCTTCAGCCAAGAGGGCCTGAGCTTCGGCGACCGTTGGGTTGACGGTCACGGCGATGCGTTTCTCGGCGGGGATCTCGCGCAGCAGGCCCACGCGTTGCGCCGGCGCGACGAAGCGCGGCGAGCCGGACCAAACGTTCACGCCGAGGTAATCGGCACCGAACGCCAGCGCCACCGCCGCATCGGCTGCGCGCGTGATGCCGCAGACTTTGACGGTGACGTCTCCAATCATGAGGACAGCGCGGTGATGACCGCATCGCGCACGGCCTTGGCGGTCGGCGCAGCCGCGACGGCGGCGAGCGGGATGCCCGAACGCTTCATGGCGTCGGCGGTCGTCGCCCCGATGGCGATGGCCTTGGGTTGGCGAGCACCGGCGGCCGGACGGAGCGAGGCCGCTTGGTGCATGAAGGATTCGACGGCGGAGGGGCTGGCGAAGACGATGGCGTCGGCGCCACGTGCGCGGAATTCGGCGGCCTCAGGGGATTCGGTGACCGGCTTCTCTTCAGTCGAATAGACCTTGAGCACGTCGACGATGGCGAGGCCTTCCTCGATGAGCAGGCGCGGGAGCTCGGCGGTGCTGAGGTTGCCGGCGGCCACGAGCATCTTCTGGTTCTCGACGTTGAAGTCGGCGATGAGCTTGCGGGCCAGCGAGACGGCGTCGGCTTGGGGCGCGGTGACGTCGGGCTCCAAGTGGAAGGAGCGGACGGCCTTTTCGGTGGCCGGGCCGACGCAGGCGATCTTCACGCCGCCGACGGAACGGATGTCCGCGAAGCGTTCAAAGAAACGGTCGAAGAACCCGCGGACGCCGTTGGGGCTGGTGAAGATGAGCCAGTCGTATTCGCCCATGCCGTCGAGGACTTCGGTCAGGATAATCGCGTCCGGCTCGAAGGAGATCTCGATGAGCGGCAGTTCGGCCACCGAGGCGCCGGCTTCCAAGAGATGCTCTTTCCAGTCAGCCCCGCGGCCTTCCGGACGGGTGAGGACGACGTGGCGGTCGCGTAAGGGCAGCTTGGACATGTTCAGCGGGGCAAGATTTGGGCGAGGATGGAGTCGGCGAGGGCCGAGGCGGCGGCCAGGTCGGTTACCGGGAAGTCGAAGTCGCGGCGGCCGAAGTCGGCGCGGAAGAGCGCGATGCGCCCATCGGCGTGATGGCAGGCGAAGGCGGTGTGGCACCCCTCGCCGAGCTTCGCGAGGAAGAGGCGTTCGACGCTGACGGAGAAGGTCGTGCGCGCACAGCCGGCGGCGGCGTAGAGCGCGACCTCGGCGCTGCGGCTTTGGATGGCAACGGCGCCTTGGCCCGCGGCCGGCACCATGCGGTCCAGCGAGACCGGCTCCAGCACGAGGCCCGGCCAGCTGGCGATACCGAGGCGGTTCAGGCCGGAGGCGGCCAGGTAGGACGCGTCGGCGTCGCCTTGGGCGAGTTTCTTCAGGCGCGTGTCGACGTTGCCGCGGAGTTCGGTCCACTGCGCCTGCGGGAAGGTGAGGGCGCCTTGGGCGCGGCGACGCGGGCTGCCGGTCGCGATGAGCTTCGGTGTCGCGACGTCGGCCCGACGGACCAGCACGTCGCGCGCGTCTTGCCGCGGCAAGCAGGCGGCGATGGCCAAGCCGGCGGGCATCTCGGTAGGGAGGTCCTTGGAACTGTGGATGGCCAAGTCGGCTTCGCCGCGCAGGAGCGCTTGCTCGAGCTCGGCGGTGAAGAGACCCTTGCCGCCTTGCTTCTCCAAGGACCAAGCGGCTTGGCGGTCGCCGGTGGTCGTGAGGATGCGCACTTCCGTCGTCCGGCCCAAGGCGGCTTCGAGGCGGGCCGCGGCGTCGCGCGTCTGCTGGAGGGCGAGCGGGCTGCCGCGGGTGACGATGATGATCGGGCCGGCCATGGTCAGAACCCGATGATGCCGGCCTTCATGAGCGCCATGACGAGCCAAGCGGCGGGGACGAGCAGGTTGGCCGTGAGCGTGAGGGTGGCGGCGATGCGGATCCAATCCCACGCGCGGTCCTGGCCGCCGATGTAGGCGCAGACGGCGCCGGCGAGGGCGGTGGGGATGCCGATCCAGGTGCCGACCATGACGTCGCGGCCGAAGGGGTCCTTGACGTAGTCGAGGTAGACGAGCCCGCCTTTGCGGCTCATCACGACGGCCGCCGCGCAGGCGCCGGCGCCGATGAGCACGGCCAGAATCTGGACGAGGCGGTAACCGCCGATCTCTTCTTCCCGGGAGGACGACATGAGGCCCTTATCCAAGTCCCCCTCGGCGGGACTTCCAAGTTTCAAGTTTCCCGCGCGGTGGATTTGTCGGGCGCTGGCTCCGGCAAAGGCGGTGGTGTCGACAGGTTTTGGCCGAAGCCTGCGGAAGTGGGCTTGAAGGGGTGCTTGAGCAAGCCGAGGACCGTGTGTTCGACCGGCTCGTGGATGCCGAAGTCCTGCGGCTTACGGTCCGTGGGCATGTAGTGCGTGCCGAAGAGGATGTCCCAGAGCGGCAGGAAACTGGCGAAGTTCTTGTCGATGGCCGCCGGGTCCTTCGAGTGGTGCCAACGGTGGTAGACCGGCGAGGTCACGATGTGGCGGAAGGGACCCCAATCCCACTCGACGTCGGCGTGGCCGAGCAGGGCGAAGATCCCGAGCGCCGGGCCGGCCGAGGCGGCCGCGACCGGGTCGAAGCCGAGCAGGATGAACGGGAACACCAGCAGCGCGTTGGCGACGACGTCATTGATGGGATGCGCGCGCACGCCGCTCAGCCAGTCGAGCTGCTCGGAACTGTGGTGCACGGCGTGGAAGCGCCAGAGGCGTTTGCCGTGGAACCAGCGGTGGATCCAATAGAGCAGGAAATCGCCGAGCAGGAAGGCCAAGGCGAATTGCGGCCAGCGGGGCAGGTGTCCGATCGGCCCGAAGCCGCGGTACTGGCCGGCTTTCAGCGTCTCTAGCGGAATCACGCCGGTCGGCACGAGCACCAGGAAGCCCAGGATGCTGATGACGACGAGGTTCAGCGGGTTCGAGAGCAACGCGTTGACGACGCCGCTGCAGAGGTCGGTCCAGACCTGCGGACGCCACCAAGGGCGCTCCTGCTTGTTGCCGAAAAGGTGCTCCACCATCCAGAACAGCGTCACGAGGAACGCCACCGAGAACAGGTAAGTCGCCATGGGCTTCAGGCCTCCGTGGAATCAGCGGGGAGCGGCGGGGTCGCGGCGTCGAACTCCAGGAGCTCGCCGGGTTGGCAGTCCAACGCGCGGCAGATCGCCTCGAGCGTCGAGAAGCGGATGGCCTTGGCTTTACCGGTCTTGAGGACGGAAAGGTTGGCGAGGGTGATGCCGACGGTCTCCGACAGTTCGGTCAGGGACATCTTGCGTCGCGCGAGGGCGACATCGAGGCGGATGACGATGGCCATGGTCTTAGATGACGAGGTCTTGTTCGGCCTTCAGCGCCAGGGCCTGCTGCAGGCTCCAGCCGAGGACGAGGTTGAGCAGGCCGGCGATGACGATGCCGAGGTTGAGGCCGAGCACGCCGCAGACCACGGTGATGAGGCCGACGCGCTTGAGCGTGCGGGCGTTGTCGGCGGTGATGACCTGGCCCTCGGCGAACGCCGCGAATAGCTGGCGCACCAACCAGATGAACCCGAGGATGAGCACGGCGAGCAGGGCGATCACCGCCACGGTGCCGCCGCGTTTCTCGGGATGGTCGACGAGGTCCTGGTATTGGTTGGCTTCCTTTTGCGCGTTGGCGAGGGCGAGGACTTCGGTCGGTTTGGTTTCGAAGAGGGCGATGAACTTGGCCGGGGCTTGCTTGAACTCGGCGATCTGCGCGGTGCGCTTTTCGTCGAGGTTGATCTTCACCAGCGCGGCGGGGTTGGTGGCGACGGTCAGCAGCAACCAGCCGCTGAAGAGGACCCCGAGGACAAGGAGGGTCGTGCAGAGGAAGCGGCCGACTTTGCCGGTGCGTCGGATGCTTCGCTCAAGGTCGGAGGGGGCAGGGCTAGGGGGATTACTCATAGGATTTCATACCTATCAGCGATTAATTCTCTTAAATCAACTACTATTTACTGATAAACAGTAAATAACTATCGTTAAGTAGGCCGATGTGCCTGTTCAGACCAATAAACAATGAAGCCGAGGCATAGCCTCGGCTTCGCTAGGGGCATCTCGGTTGGGCTCAGTGGCCGCCAAGGCCTTCGTGCTCCTTGATGTACTCCTGCTTTAGGCCGAGGGCTTCCGGGGCGTGCAGGACGAGCATCTTCATGCGCACATCTGCCGGGATGGTCGCTGCCGTCATCTTGGAGACGACGATCATCAAGGTGATCGACAGCGGCACGGCCCAGATGGCGGGCTGTTCGCAGAGGATGCGGAGGAGCGGGTGGGCGACCCAAGCATCCCCTAGCCATTTCGCTATCGGGTGTTCGGACCAGAATTCTGCAAGTTTGGCGGCCTCGGTCAGTTTCTTGGCGTTGGCAGCTGCAACGTCTGAAACAGAGGTAAGGGAGATCGCGGTGAGGGCGCTGAGTCCGCCGACGAGCATGCCGGTCGCCGCGCCGCGCATGGTCATGCCGCGCCACCAGACGCTCATGAAGAGCAAGGGGAAGTAGCTGGCCGCCGCGATGGCGAAGGCCTGGCCGACCATGAAGTTGATCTCTAGCGATTCGACCATGGTGCCTAAGCCGATGGCGGTTAGTCCGACGATGAGAGCCGACCACTTGAAGGCCTTGAGGCGTTGTTCCGGCGAAGAGGATGGCTTGAGGATGCGGCCGTAGATGTCATGCGCCAAGGCGCTGGACATCGAGACGAGCAGGCCGGAGAAGGTCGACATGAACGCGGCGAAGGCGCCGGCGCAGGTGATGCCGGAAAGGATGGAGCCGAGGAGCGGGTGGTCGCGGCCGGCGAGCAACGTCGGCAATTCGAGCACGACCTTATCGGTGCCCTTCGAGCCCACCGCTTCATAGAGCTCCGGCGTGAGCGAGCGGCCGATGACGCCGTAGACGGGCGGGAAGACGTAGAACACGCCGATCAGGATCATGACCCACATCGTGGTGCGCTTCGCGGCCACGCCGTCCGGGTTCGTGTAGAAGCGGACGAGGATGTGCGGGAGGCCGGCGGTGCCGCAGACGAGCGCGATAATCAGCGAGTAGGTGTAGAGCAGGGAATAGGGCTTCTTGTTCGCCTCGAGGGCGGCCTTCTCCTCCTGGGTCTTTGCGGCTTTGACCGAGGCGTCCACGGCCTTGGTGGTAAGTTTGCCGAACGGGGCGATCCACTGTTCGTCCTGGGGCGCCTTGGCCGGGAGGGCCTTCCGTTCGATGCCGGCTGGGGCTGTGGCGACTGTCTCCTGGGCGGTCTTATTGGCCGCGAGGTGCTGCTGGTAATGGCCGACGATCGAGGCCAGCACGAAGATCGGCACCGTGATGGCGAAGACCTTGAGCCAATACTGGAAGGCTTGGACGAGGGTGATGCCCTTCATGCCGCCGAGCGAGACGTTCAGGGTGATGACCGCCCCGACGATGGCTACGCCGACCGCATAATTGAGGCCGACCTGGGGCTTGTCGTTGGCGAAAGGTGCGAGGAATTCGAGCCATCCGCCACGTAGGTCGACCCCTTGGAAGATGTAGGCCAGCGTCGTGCCGGCGCCCTTCATCTGCGGCATCGTGTAGAAGAAGCCGATGAACAGCACGAAGCACACGGCGATCTTGCGGAAGAGCGGCGAATCGTAGCGGCCCTCGGCGAAGTCCGGGATGGTGTAGGCGCCGAAGCGGCGGAGCGGCCCGGCGATGAACAGCAGCAGGAAGAGGTAGCCGCAGGCGTAGCACACCGGATACCAGAGCGCATCGTACCCTGTCGCCATAACCATGCCGGCGACGCCCATGAAGGAGGCCGCCGAGAGGTATTCGCCCGAGATCGCGGAGGCGTTCCAGCCCACGGAGACCGAGCGGCCTGCGACGAAGAAGTCGCCGGCGCTCTTAGACTTGCCGGCTGACCAGAAGCCCATGCCCACGGTGATGGCTACGGTCGAGAGCGAAAAGAAGACGATCCAAGGGTCGATGCCGTGGGCGGCCGGCTCTGCGGCGAGGAAGGCGAGGAGGGTGTGCATGTTACTTGGTCAGGCCGTCCTGGGCGGCTTTGGCTTCGGCGTCCTCGAGGGCGATGGAGCGCTGGATGAAGACGAACGAGATGATCCAGACGAACGGGAAGAAGAGCACCCCGAGGATCAACCACGTCAGGGTGAAGCCGAACACCCGTTGCGCCATGAACTCGGGCTGCAGGTAGTTCAGCAACGGCAGGGCGACGAGCGCGACCACGAAGCAGAGGGCGCAGGCGATGGAAAGCTTGAGCTGGCCGCGCATTAGGCGCGCCAAGAATGCATCCGAGTGGATGGGGTCGGGGGAAGAGTTCGGCTCTTTCATGGGGGTGGCCTCATCCAAGCCAATGAATGGGGGAATGCAATCGTTTGAGCGGGGGTCGGTAAGGCGATTTCACCGATTAGCCTTAACATCCCTCGGGCAGCAGGTTTCTTCTTTAACTCAAAACAACACTCCAATGTCTAAAACCACGCTCGTCCTCATCCTCGCCCTCGGCCTCGGGGGTGGCTTCCTGATTGCCCGTTACGCGTTCCCGGCCCCGGCGCCCGTGGTCGTCGAAGCCCCCAAGCCCGCGGCTCCCGAAAAGGTCGCCCCCGTCGCCAAGGCTCGCGGTCCGCGCGCCGTCGAAGCGCCCGCCGGCGCCGTGAAGTCCGACGAAGACCTCGCCAAGGAAGAGTTCAAGGCCCGCGCCAAGGCCTTCGGTGAAGAAACCAAGCGGATGGTCGATGAGATTTCTGGCGGTGACCAAGCCAAGCTGCAGCGCGCGATGTTCGCGGGCATGTCGAAGCCCGAAGGCATGGCCATCATGAACGAAGCCCGCGAGCTCGGCGAAGCCATGCGCAACGCCACGCCGGCCGAGCGCGAAGCCCTTGGCCAGAGGGCCATCGCCTTGCGCGACCGTGCGATGAACGCGCTCCGCGCCGAGATGGCCGCGCTGAACAATCCGGCGCCCGCTGCGCCGGTGACCGCTCCGGCCGAGGCTGGCGCTCCCGCCGCCCAGCCCGCGCCGGTGATCATCATGTAAGTCGGTTTACCCGCCAAAGAAGAAGGGCCAGCTTGCGCTGGCCCTTTTGCTTGGCGGAGTGTCCGACGCTTACTTCGTCGTGTACTCGGCCTGCGCGCCCTTGATGTTGCGCTTCTGGACCCAGGGCATGAGGGAGCGGAGACGCTGGCCGGTCTTTTCGATCGGGTGGTTCTCGCCCTTCTTGAGGAGCTTGTTGTAGTTCTTCAGGCCGGTCTTGTATTCCTTGACCCACTGGGCCGTGAACTTGCCCGACTGGATTTCCTTGAGGATCTCGCGCATCGCCTTGCGGGAAGCGCTGTTGATCACGCGAGGGCCGCGGGTGATGTCGCCGTACTTGGCGGTCTCGGAGATCGAGAAGCGCATGCCGGAGATGCCGGACTCGACCATGAGGTCGACGATCAGCTTCAGCTCGTGCAAGCACTCGAAGTAGGCCATCTCGGGCTGGTAGCCCGCTTCGACGAGGGTTTCGTAGCCGACCTTGACGAGTTCGGAGGCACCGCCGCAGAGGACAGCCTGTTCGCCGAAGAGGTCGGTCTCAGCTTCTTCCTTGAAGGAGGTCTTGATGACGCCGGCGCGGGTCGAGCCGATGCCCTTGGCCCAGGCGAGGGCGGTCTTGGTGGCCTTGCCGGAGACGTCCTGCTGGATGGCGATGAGGGCGGGCACGCCCTTGCCTTCGACGTACTGGGCGCGGACGACGTGGCCCGGGCCCTTGGGGGCGACCATGGCGATGTCGACGTTCTTGAGGGGCTTGATCAGCTTGTAGTGGATCGAGAGGCCGTGGATGAAGAGGACGGTCTTGCCACCCTTGCCGAGGTTCGGGGCGATGTCCTTTTCCCAGACGGAGGCCTGCTTCATGTCGGGGATACCGACGAGCATGACGTCCGCGCGACGGACGGCTTCGGCGGTCTCATAGACCTTGAAACCCTTCTTCTTCGCGGCGGCGGCGGACTTGGAACCCTTGTACAGGCCCACGATGACGTTGAGTCCGCTGTCGCGGAGGTTCATCGCGTGGGAATGTCCCTGGGAACCGAAGCCGAGGACGGCGAGGGTCTTGTTCTTGAGGAAGCCGAGATCGGCGTCCTTGTCGGTGTACACTTTGGCAGGCATGGTGTTTGGTGGAAAAGGGGTTTACTTGGCGGCCTTCTTGAGGCCGCGGGAAAGGGCGACGTTGCCGGTGCGGGCGGTCTCGAGGATGCCGTACGGGCTGATGAGGTCGAGGAAGGCGCCGATCTTGTTCTCGTTGCCGGTGAACTCGATGACGAGGGAGTCGTGGGCGACGTCGACGACCTTGGCGCGGAAGAGGGCGGCGACCTCGAGGATCTCGGTGCGGCTCTTCTTGTCGCACTT
>RFQN01000001.1 GCA_009924965.1 Verrucomicrobiota bacterium | reverse complement strand
CATCGCGCACGCTAAACTGCAGGAGCGCCTGCAGCGCGGCGAAGGCTTGCCCGAGTACTTCAAGAACCACCCTGTCTATTATGCCGGCCCGGCGAAGACCCCGGCAGGCATGGCCTCGGGTTCATTTGGCCCGACCACCGCGGGACGCATGGACAGCTACGTGGACCTCTTCCAGGCCAACGGTGGCTCGCTCGTCATGATCGCCAAGGGCAACCGCGGCCAAGCCGTCACCGACGCCTGCAAGAAGCACGGCGGCTTCTACCTGGGCTCCATCGGCGGCCCCGCCGCGATCCTCGCGCAGGAGAACATCCGCAAGGTCGAAGTCATCGACTACCCCGAGCTCGGCATGGAGTCCGTCTGGAAGATCGAAGTCGTCGATTTCCCTGCGTTCATCCTCGTGGACGACAAGGGCAACGACTTCTTCCTGAACCTCCCGGCCGGCTGCGGCGTCTGCGCGACCTAAGGCCCGCAGCGGTCCTCCAGAGCGTTGACGGCTGGTGCGCAGCCTGTATCGGTTAAGCCATGACCCCAATCCTCTGCCTCTGGGCGGTCCTCATGGCCGACCCGGTTGTGCCCGTGCCCCCTGCGCCTGCGGCGCCGAAGCCTGCCGTGGCGGCGAAGGCCGGTGCGGAGCCGGCCTCCGAAGATACCCCCGGGGAACTGAAGAAGGTCCCCGTCTACCCGCAGACCGTCCGCGTCCAGACGGACGTCCCTTATCTCGGTGCCGCGCGCAAGGAGAAGGCGGATCTCTATTTCCCGCTCGGCCACGACAAAGCCAAGCCGTTGCCCGGGATCATCGTCATCCATGGCGGTGGCTTCAACGACGGCGACAAGGCGCGCAACCGCGAGCTGAACATCGCCGAGAACCTGACGCTCAAGGGCTATGTCTGCATGAGCATCAACTACAAGCTCCGGCGCACGCAGGGGCAGGTCACCTGGCCGCAGAGCGTCTACGACGCCAAGGCCGCCGTCCGCTACCTGCGCAAGGAAGCCGCGGCGTTGGGCGTGGACCCGGAGCGCCTCGGGGTCATCGGTTGTTCGGCGGGCTGCAACCTCGCGATGATGCTGGCGACGACCGGTCCCGCGGATGGTTTCGATGCCGTCCCGGGCGAGCCCTATCAGGACGTCTCGGCGCGCGTCGCCTGCGCCGTCGGTTTCTATGGCGCGGTGGACCTCATCAACTACCACGACATGAAGATGTTCGCGAAGACCCGTGAGGAAGCCCCGGAGCTTTACAAGAAAGGCTCGCCCATCACCTACCTTGATGCGAAGGACGCGCCCATGCTCCTCGTGCATGGCACCGCGGACACGACCGTGCCGCTGAGCCAGAGCGAAACCTTCCTCAAGGTCGCCAAGGCCCAGGGCGCCACCTGCGCGTTGGAGGTGATTCCGGGCGCGCCCCATACCTTCGACCTGCAGCCCAAGCAGCGCGACTTGCGTCCGTTGGTCACGGCCTTTTTCGATCAGCACCTCAAGGGCCAGACGCCGCCGGCGGCGCCGGCGAAGTAAACAGAAAGGGCGCCCAGTGGGCGCCCTTTTCATGAAGAATTTAGCTGCGGCTTACTTGTCCCACTCCAGCGCGCCGCGCTTCACTTCGTAGGCGAGCCCGAGGACGAGCGTGCCGAGGAAGACCGCGGTGGCGGCCGTGATGGCGATGCCGGCGGCGAGGAACTCGCGGTAGACCAAGGCCCACGGCACCAGGAACACGACCTCGATGTCGAAGAGGATGAACAACATCGCGGTGACGTAGAACTTCACGGCGAAGCGCGGGTGCGGCTTGCCTTCCATCGGGAGGCCGCATTCGTAGGCCTTATCCTTGATGTAGTTGCCCTTGGCGCGTTGGCCAAAAAGGTGGCTCGCGGCCAAGATGCCGATCGGCAGCGCCAAGCCCATGGCGGCTTGGAAAAGGACCGGCAGGTAGGTGTTGAGAGACTGGGCTTCGGCGAGGACCATCGGAAGAGGACACGAAAAAGCCCTTGCCGAGGGAGGCAAGGGCTTTTGCTCGCAGCCGGCTTATTTGGCGGGCGGCGGGACCGAAACCGGCCCGTTTCCGCCCGGTAAGCTGAGGCCTTGGAAGTTGCCCAACTGTGGCGCGGGCGGCTGGCCGGGGTTCTCGGCGGGCGGGGACACGCGCTTCTTGAAGTCCGCCAGCGAGGCCGGGAGCTGCTCGGACAGCCACGGCTGCGAGAGGAACTCCGCCTTCGCGGCCATCGCGTTCGCGACATGCTTGGGGTCGGAGTGGCTGACGCGCGTGAAGAGTTTGGGTTGTTCGTTGGGGGCACCGGCCGCGCCCTTGGCGAAGACCGCGGTCACCGTGGAGCCGTCGAACAGCTCGAGCTTCACCGTCCAGGACTTGGCAAAGGCCGCGGCGGCTTCCTTGTCGCCCTTGGCGGCGGCGTCCGAGGCGCGCATGATGGCGAGCGCGTTGACGATGTCCTCGACCGTCGGGCCTTCCTTGCCGCCGAATGGCTTGCCCTTTTCGGGGCGCGCGAAGGACTGCTGGCCGTCGGCCCAGGTGAACGCGATCGCCTTGATGTCTTCGGGCTTCCCGTTGAAGAGCACCGAGTCCATCCAGTTGGTCGGGTCAGCCTCGAGGTAGCCGCTGAAGCTGGTGCGGATCGCGGAAGTCTCGCCCTGCAGGCGCATGGCCAGGCCGGCGCCGTCGTCGGTCTGCTTGCCGATTTCCGCGGCGAAGACCTTGCCGTTCTCGCCGGTCACGCTCAAGGAGCTGTCGGCGAGGCCGAGCTTCTCGAGGCGCTTGGGATTGCTCGTGAGCAGGCCGAGGTTCTCGGCCTTCTGCAGCGCGACCACCAGCGGGCGCAGGCGGTTTTCGACATCCACCGGCAGGCCGAACTTTTCCTTCACGACCCAAGTGCCGTCCGCGGCTTTCTCGACGGTCGTGGACTTGCCGTTGGCCTTCACCGTGAGGCTCTTCGGCTGGGCGAGGATCTCGGCGGCTACGAGCGGGCTCTTGGCGCCGCCGTCGGCGGCGTCCTGCGGCTTGAGGTTGAGCAAGGCGAGGGCGGCGAGGCCCAGCACCAAGGTTCCGATGAGGAGGGTCTTGTTACGCATGGCTTAGGCGACTTTGCGGCGGCGGAAGAGGAAGTAGAGCAGGCCGAAGATGCCGGCGAAGAACGGGCCGGCCAGGAGGTTGAACACCGCCAGCTTGCGGCCGAGGGCGTTGACGTCCTCGCTCAGGCCACGCCGGATCTGGCGGCGCTGCTCGGTGAGTTCGGTGGCTTCCTTCTGGAACTTATCGATCTCGCGCTGCATCTCCGGCGTGATGACGAGGCCCTTGGAAAGGTCGCCCCCGCTACGGCGGGAGATTTCGTTCACCTTGTTGTTGGCTTCCTCGAGTCGCTTTTCGATCTCGTCGAGCTTGGCCTGGTAGAGCGCCTGGGCGTTGCGTTCGAGGGCGACGACGCGCTTGAACGGGCGGATGGACGTGCCCTTGGAGCGAAGCGTCACGAGCTCATCGGAGCCGCCGAGGGTCTCGAGCGAGCTGAGGACGAACTTCAGGTTGTCGTTCAGTTCCTCCATGACCGTCTGGCCGTTCATCTGGCGCTGGCGCACGGTGAACGGGTCGAGCATGAAGTCGGAGTCGGCGACGACGAAGAGGCGGCCAGGCTTCTTGGATTCCTTGAGGTGGTCGGGGCCAGCCTTCGGGGTCTTGTCCTTCTCGTCGGCGGGGACGCCGTTCGGGAAGGCCGAGGGGAACGTGCCGGTGAACGACGCCGCGAGGATGCGGGGGCGGCCGTCGGCCTTGAAGCCGACCGCGACCTTCTCGAACGGCCCGGCGTTGGCGAGCTGCGTGGGCGCGGCGCCCGTGGTCGCGCCCTTGAGGGCGATGAGGACGTCCATCTTCAGGCGCTTCTCCGCGCCGGAGATGAGCGTGATCTCGCTCGCTTCCATGAAGGCCAGTTCACGCAGGTCGGACGTCAGGGGCGACTCCTTGGAGAGCGCTTCGGGGCCGACGGAGAATGCAGGAGGGTATTGCACGGGTTGGCCGCGCGCGCCGCGGATCGGCACGGAGCGCTGGCTATCGCCAGAGACGGCGTCCATCTCGACGTTCACGCCCCAGGCGCGCAGCAGCGCGGGGTCGGAGGAGGCGCCGAGCGCCATCGGAGCGACCATGAAGGGCATGCCGCCTTGCTGGAACTTCTGGTAGCGCGAGAGCGGGTCGACGGCCGCGAAGACCGCGCCGCCGTTCAGCAGGAACTGGTCGATGGCGTAGGCGAGCTTGTCGGACAAGTGGTGCGGGTGCACCAACGCGACGACGGCCGTGCCCTTGGGGAGCTCGGTCGCCTGGTTGTTGACGGTGATGACTTCGAACGTCTGGCCCAGCTCGGCCAGGAGCACGTCGGCGGCCCCGGGCTGTTGGTCGCCGCCTTGCGGCGCGGTGTTGGTGATCGCGAGGGTGCTGACGATGGCCAGCTTCGGGCGCTCGAGGCGGGCGACCGAGGCGATCAGCTTGGACAGGTCGTACTCGAGGAACTTCTCGCGCGTCGGGTCGAGGAAGGCGATGGCCTTGACCGTGTCGGCCTGTTGGGCGGTGACACCGAGGTAGGCCGCGCCGGCCGGCGTGTTCATCGCGCCGAGGTTCTGGCGCTGGGCACGCTGCTCTTCCTTGGTGTCGGGCTTGGGGTCGGTGATGACCAGCTTCACCTTGCCTTTGGAAGCGGCGGCGTATTCGCGCAGCAGTGTCTCCACGCGGCGGGAGTAGCTTTCGAGGTAGGGGCGCAGCTTGACGTCGGAGCGGCTGACGAAGAACTCCAGCGTCACGGGCTCGTCGAGCTTGCCGAGGATGTGGCGGGAGCCGAGCGAGAGCGTGAAGGTATGGTCCTCGGTGAGGTCGAGGCGGGTGCCGCCGAAGCGGTCGCCGACGACGCCGACGATGAGGCTGACGAAGAAGGCCGCGGCCAGGATGGCGAGGGCGGCGAAGAAGGCTTGGGAGCGGGACATGGTGGGGTTCTCCGGTTAGCGGCGTTCGACGATGAGGGTGCTGAGACCGAGGCCGGCGAAGGCCGCGGTCAGGAAGTAAGCGGTCGGCCGCAGGTCGATGAGGCCGAGCGTGAACGGCTCGAGGTTGCGCCAGAGGCCGAGGCGGCGGATCTCCTCTTGTGTCAATAAAACGCTAACCCCCCTCCATCTTAATTCTATTTGCCCTGATGGTCCGAAAGCGCCCGCGAGCAGTTCATCGAACACGCCGTAGCCGACGAGCACGAGGACGAAGCAGGCGAGGAAGCCGGTGACGAAGGCGATGACCTGGCTGCGGGTGAGCGCGGAGGCGATGGCGGCGATGCCGAGGCAGGCGCCGGCGCAGAGGAACGAGCCGACGTAGCCGGAGACGATCACGCCAACGTCGGGGTCGCCCAGGTAGCAGACCGTGAAGGCCATCGGCAAGGTGATGAGGAGCGCACAGCCTAGGAAGAGCCAAGCGGCGAAGAACTTGCCGAGGGCCGCCTGCCAGACCGTGACGGGCCAGGTAAGCAGCAGCTCGATGGTGCCTTGGCGGCGTTCTTCGGCCCAGAGGCGGGCGCCGGCGGCGGGCGCGAGGAACGCCCAGAGCCACGGGTGGTACAGGAAGAAGCGGTCGAGGCTGGCGACGCCGGCTTCGTAGATGTTGCCCACGAAGAAGGCCAACGAGATGGCGAAGGCGTTGAAGACCGCGAGGAAGACGTAGGCCAGCGGCGTGCGGAAGTAGCCCGCGAATTCGCGGCGCAGGACGGCCCAGAAGGCGGCGCCGGCGCGCGGGGTGGGGGAGGCGGAGGTGTCGGACATGGTCGTAGGTCGATTAGGCGGTGAGCTGGCGGAAGACCTGGTTGAGGTCGGCGCCGCGTTTGAGGAAGCGTTCCTTGGATTCGTCGCAACGGACTTCGCCCTGCGCGATGACGATCACGCGCGTGCAGAGTTCGCCGACTTCTTCGAGGATGTGCGTCGAGACGATGACGGCCTTGCGGGCGGCCATGTCCTTGAGGATGCGGCGCACCTCGAACTTCTGGTTCGGGTCAAGGCCATCGGTCGGCTCGTCGAGGATGAGCACGGCGGGGTCGTGGATGACCGCTTGGGCGAAACCCACGCGCATACGGTAGCCCTTAGAGAGCGTGTCGACGGCCTGACCGGCGACCTCTTCGAGGCGGCAGAGCTTGAGCGTGTCGGCCACGCGCTGGGCGGGGTCGGCGAGGCCGCGCAGCTCCGCGGCGAAGCGCAGGAACTCGCGGACGGTCATCTCACCATAGGCCGGCGCGCCTTCGGGCGAGTAGCCGAGGTGGGCCTTGGCGGCCACCGGGTTTTCCGTCACGTCGAAGCCCGCGACCACGGCCGAGCCGGCGTCGGGCCGCAGGTAGCCCGTGAGCAGCTTCATGGTCGTGGACTTGCCGGCGCCGTTGGGGCCGAGGAAGCCGACGACTTCGCCGCGTTCGACGGAGAAGGAGACGTCCTTGACGGCGCGGATGGCGCCGTAGGATTTCTGGAGGTGGGAGACTTCGATGAGGGCCATGGGAAATCAGCGGGGTTGGGGCGTGCCTTGGACCGCGAGGCGGATGCCGGCGGCCTGGAGCTTTTCGGTGATGCGGAGCATGAGCTTCTGGTTGAACTCGAGCTGCTTGGCGGCACTGGCCGGGTAGTACCAGTACATGTAGCGGACGTTCACGGCCCAGTCGCTGAACTCGGTGACGTGCACGAGCGGGGGGTGGCGCGGGTCGAAGCCTTCATGGTTGGCCAGCAGTTCGCGCACGATGGTGACGGCCTGCTGGATCTGCTCGGCCGGCGTGTTGGTCTCGAGGTGGACGAGGTCCTGGGCGCGGATGAAGTCGCGGCGCGTGACGTTGACGATGGCGCGGTTGGCGAGGTCGCCGTTCGGGATGGCGAGCTTTTGGCCGTCGACGAGCACGATGGTCGTGGAACGCAGGCCGAGGGCCTCGACCTTGCCCTCGTGGGTGCCGATGTTGATGAGGTCGCCGAGCGTGAAGGGCTGGTCGACGATGAGCATGACCGCACCGAAGACGTTCTTGATGGTGTCCTGCGAGGCGAAGGCGAGGCCGACGACGGCACCGGCGAGGAGGCCGAGGATGGCTTCCGAGGACTTCGGGTCGACGATCGAGATGGCCTTGAAGCCGCCGACAAGGATGACCGAGATCTTGATGACCGTGGAAATCATTGGGACGAGGACGTCGTCGAGTTTGTTCTCGGTCTCGTCGGCGATCTTCTTGGCCCAGGCGATGGGGATCTCGACGAGGTAGAAGACGGCCGTCGAGTGGGCCAGCGAGGCGACGAAGATCGCGCTCACGGCGGCGGTGTGCAACCAGTCCGCGTGCGCCAGGTAAGAGGCGTTTTCCTTGATGATGAACAGGAGGGCGTAGGCGGGGAGTACGGCGGGCAGGGCTTTGCCGACCGCCGCGACGGCAGCCTCGGCGATGGGACTGCGGTCGAATTTGGTCGCCGCCCAGCCCAGAGCCTTCTTCGCCATCCAGCCGATGACGAAGGCGAGGGCGATGTAGCCTAGATTGTGGAGGATGACGTCCGGCCAGCTCTGGGGGCCCTCCGGCTTTACGGCATCTAGGTCCCCGATGATGTAGAATTTATTGGCGGAGGTGGCGGCGGCTGGAGCGGCCGCTGGGGCGACTTGAGCGAGGAACATAGGGAAGGGGGGAGGAGCGTTGTTTTATGTAGGCGGAAGAATCCGCCATTTCAAGCGTCACCGACATCCCAATCCGCTTGATGCCTAGCCTGTGCCTTGCCACGCTGGGCACCAGAGGAATGAGCGAAATAGCCGAAAAAAAGCCCGCCAAGCCGGTGGTCCTGACCTGCGCCCAGCCGACGGGCCGCCTTCATCTGGGGAATTACCTGGGGGCCGTCCTGAACTGGGGGCGCATGCAGGATGACTACGAGTGCTATTTCGGCATCGTCGACCAGCACGCCATCACGGTCCCGCATGTCCCGGCCCAGCTCCGGGAGAACACCTATTCCTGCTTGGCGCAGTACGTCGCCTGCGGCCTCGACCCCGCCCGGAGCCATCTGTTCGCCCAGTCCCACGTCATTGGCCACACCGAGTTGGCCTGGATCTTGGGCTGCCTCTGCCCGCTCGGCCAGCTGGAGCGCATGACCCAGTTCAAGGATAAGGCCAAGAAGCAGCAGTCGGTCGATTCCGGGCTACTGTTCTATCCGGTCCTGATGGCGGCGGACATCTTGCTCTACAACGCGGAGCTCGTCCCGGTCGGCGACGACCAGAAGCAGCACCTCGAGCTAGCGCGCGACTTGGCGGAGAAGTTCAACCACCGCTATTCCGAGACCTTTAAGGTCCCCTCGCCGTTCATCTCCAAGGTCGGTTCCCGCATCATGTCCTTGCAGGATCCCACCTCTAAGATGTCGAAGTCCGACCCGAACCAGTCTTCCGTCGTCTACGTCACCGACCGCCCCGAGGAGATCCGCAAGAAGCTCATGTCGGCGGTGACCGATTCGGGCTCCGAAGTCCGCCCCGGCGACGACAAGCCCGGCGTCACGAACCTTCTCACCATCCTCTCGGCTTGCACCGGCCGCGATGTCCCGACGCTCACCGCGGAGTTCGCAGGCAAGGGCTACGGTGACTTCAAGAAGACCGTCGCTGACGCCGTCGTCGCGACCCTCGACCCGGTGCGCCTGCGTTACGACGAGCTCATCAAGGACCGCGAAGCGCTGAACGCGATCTTCAAGGCTGGCGCCGAAAAGGCCCAAGCCACGGCCTTCCGCACGCTGTCCAAGGTCAACCGCAAGGTCGGCTTCGTCGAGCGGCCGCGCTGAGTTCCCTCTTACCCCGAACCTACCCCATGAACCGCGACCTCGAGAAGATCCTCAAAGAAAAATGGTACCTCGTGGCGGCCGACGGCATCGCCGTCCTCGCCATCCTTTACCTGGACCTCAACCCCCGCGACGGCTGGGAGGCTTTCCTCGCGGTGGTCGGCATCCTCGGCGCTTCCCTCATCGTGGTCATCCCCGTGCTGATGGATGGCGGGGAGAAAAAGGAACGTCTCGCTGAGCAGGCGCGCCTACGCGCGGCGCTGGCGGCGGAGATTGACGGCCTGCGCGATGACTTCCGCGCCGGCACCGAAGCCGTCTCTCGCCGTGTCGGCGAAATCGAAGTGACCGCCCGGCAGGCGGGCGAAGCCGCGGCCGCCGCGGTCGCCCAACGCGCCTCGGCCGAACTGAACGCGCTCAAGGCCGCGGTCGCCGCGCTGGAAGCGCGGGCCAAGGTCTTGGAGTCGGCTGTCGCTGCGAGCGGCAATACGGCGAAGCAAGAAGCTGTCGAGGAATTGACGGCGCAGGTCGAAGCCTTGGCGGTGTCCGTCCGCGGCGCCGTCGCCGACGTGGAGGAAACTGCCGAGTCCGTGAAGGCGCTGCGCACCGAGGCCGGCGCCCAGCACTCGTCCGTCGAAGACGACCTGAAGAAGCTGCGCGAAGACTTGAAGAAGTCGGGCCAGAAGGCCGCCGCCGCCACGGATAAGCTCAACGAAGCGCTGGAGGCCGTGCAGGCCGACGTGAAGTCCTTGCAGGCAAACCCTCCGGTCGCCTCCGCTCCTAGCCCGTCGTCGGTCACCGACGAAGAGCCGGAGGCTGACGAAGACGACGTCCTCATCGATGGCGCGAAGACGTCGAATGAATTGGAGCTCACCCCGCCCGTCGCCGAAGCCGCCGCGGTGGAGCCAGCGGATGAGGAGGAAGAGACGGAGGAAGAAGAAGTTTCCGTCGAGTCTGTCGACGCGCCGCCCGCGGACGCTCCGGCGGGGGGCGGTACGGCGCTCACCATCAACTTGATGATCGGCATCGGCAACAAGCCCTACGTGCGCGGCACGGGCCCGGGGTTGAGCCCGGACAAGGGGCAGCTCATGACCTTCCTCGGCATCGGCCGCTGGCAGTGGGTTTCGCCTGAGCCCGATGCGCCGGCGACCGTGGAAATCTGGAAGAACGACCAGACGCCGCTGGGCGAACCGCTGCACCTTTCCGGGGGCGAGCCGGTCGAAGTCGACGAGAGCCATTTCACTGGTTCGTGATGCCATGCTGAGCCTCTTGGCGACGTGCGTGTTCCTCGCGGCAGGCGAGCCTGCCGCGGCACCCGCGCCGGAGGCTCCGCGCATTTTCGCCAATGAAGGCGGCTTGGCCGTGGTGCTGGGCTATGAGCTGTCGGAAGTCAGCTTCGTCGCCCTGCACTGCACGGCCATGGAGCGCTACACGCAGCAGGTCTTAGCCATTCCGCCGATCCCTGGCGTCGTCAACGGCGTGCCTCAGGCGAAAGGCCGTTTGGAGATCGTCGATTTGCCGGGCAAGCCTGACGTCAGCGTGCAGGTGCAGTCCGGCCAGGTCGTGGTTTCGCTCCGGCTGGCCGACGCCGCCGTGGCGGCGCAGCGGGCCGCGGAGGCGGCTGCCCGCACGTGGGTCGGGCGCGTGGCTTTCGCGGCGGGCCAACCGGTGGCCGCGAGCGAGCCTTGGGTCGCGCAGGCCTTGGCGAGCGAGACCCGGGCGCTCCTGCGTCCTGCGCTGGTGGATTATTGGTATCGCGAAGGCCGCTTGGTTGCGCCGGCGCGGGTCGCCGATATCCTGCAGGGCAAGGCGCCGGAGCGTGAAGCGTTCCTGTTTTGGCGGGCGTTGCGCCATGACGTCGGCCTTTCCGGTGAGCAGACCCGGGTGCTCATCGCCGCCGCCCAGGGGCGGGACACGCGGAAGGTTTTGGCCGGATTGGCTAAGTCGGAAGAGGATTGGTGGCTGGTCGCGCGCGCGAACCTCTTGCTCACGCGCAGTCCGGTCAGCTTGGGCATGCGGGAATCCGCGGAGGCCTTGGCCGAGGCCACGCGCTTCGTCTTCGACCTCGGTGCGGGTGACGTCGTGTTGACCGGTCCGCAGGCGGTGCGGCAACGGGACGCGGCCGGCGTGCAGAAGGCGATGGAAGCCCGGCTCTTGGCGCTCCGTCGGGAGATCCTGCGCCAGAACCCCGTCTACCACAACGCTTGGCGGACCTTGGGCGCTTGGCTGGAGCGCTTCCCGAAGTCGTCACCGGAGGAGCTCGACGCCATTTGGGCCGATTTCCAGAAAGAGTGGGGCGAGGCCGAAGCCCTGCGGAAGGAGATCCAAGGCGTCTTGGCTGAACCTACCCTGAAATAAAAAAAGGCCAGCGCGCGGCTGGCCTGAAGGCGGACGCCGACTGGGCTTAGCGGCCTTGCTTGTCGGAGGCGTCCTTCGGGAGCATCTGGTCCGCCAAGGTCACGCGGAACAGGTTGAGGGCCATCCAGAGCACGCCCGAGAGGCAGGCCGAGCAGAGCATGGCGCCGAGGAGAATGGCGGTGTCGCTGGATTCGCCGCCCCAGGGCACGTGCTTCTTGAGCACCGTGGTCATCCAGGCGAAGAAGATCACGGTCAAGGTGAGGTCGACGACGACCCCCCACTTGGTGATCAGCTTGGGCTTCATGTTGTTGTCCATGGGGAGTGATTCGTGCCTTTCTGGCCCCGCCTGTCAATCTCGCCCCGCCAGCCCCCGTTTTATGGGTATTCTTGGGCGGATATCTCCACCCTTGCCACGCCCGTCGGGCCGTTCACCCTGCCCGCCCCGGCAGGGTATTGCCTAACCGGGTCAATCTCCCTCATTTTACCGCCCATATGGCCGAAGAGCTCAAGGATACCCTGAACCTGCCCGTGACCGATTTCCCCATGCGGGCCGGCCTGGCCGAACGCGAGCCCCTGCGCATCGCCCACTGGGAGAAGAACGGCCTCTACGCCGCCATCCAGCAGCGCGCCGCCGGCAAGCCCGCCTTCGTGCTCCATGACGGCCCGCCGTTCACCAACGGCGACGTCCACATCGGCACCGCGCTGAACAAGCTCCTCAAGGACGCCATCCTGCGCTTCAAGTCCATGCGCGGGTTCCGCACGCCGTACGTCCCAGGCTGGGACTGCCACGGCTTGCCGATCGAGCACAAGGTGATGAAGGAACTGCAGGCGAATAAGCAGTCGCTCGACGCCCTAGGCGTGCGCAAGGCCTGCGCGGAGTTCTCCGCCGCCTACATCGAGAAGCAGCGCGGGCAGTTCCGCCGCCTCGGCATCCTCGCCGACTGGAAGTCCGAGTACCGCACGATGGACCCCGCCTACGAGGCCGAGATCCTCAAGGGCTTCAGCAGCTTCGTCGAACAAGGCCTGGTCTACCGTTCGAAGAAGCCCGTCTATTGGTCCATCCCGTGCCAGACGGCCTTGGCCGAGGCCGAGATCGAGTACCTCACCAAGCGCTCCCACTCCATCTGGGTCGCCTTCCCCGTCGCCCAGCCTGCCGCCAAGGGCCTGACGCCGGCGCACCCGCTCTCCGTCGTCATCTGGACGACCACCCCGTGGACGCTGCCGGCCAACCTGGCCATCGCGGTGCATCCGGAACTTGAATACGTCGAGGTCCGCCATGGCGAACGCTCCTTCCTCGTCGCCGCCGCCCGGCGCGACGCCTTCGTGGCCGAGTGTGGCCTGGAAGGCGCGACCGACGGCTTCCGCGTCAAGGGCCGCGTCCTCGAAGGCCTCCAGCCGCACCACCCGTTCATCGACCGGCCCTCGCCGGTGGTCCTCGCCGAGTACGTCACGACCGACGCCGGTTCCGGCTGCGTGCACACCGCTCCGGGCCACGGCCTCGAGGACTTCCTGACCGGCAACAAGTACGGCTTGGAGCCCTATTGCCCGGTCCGCGACGACGGCACCTATGCCGACGATGGCCGCGTGCCGGCTTCCTTGGTGGGCGTCACCGTCCTGGAGACCGACGGCAAGAACCCGGCGAACATCGCCGTCCTCGGTCTGCTCAAGGAGAAGGGCGCGCTGCTGAAGTCCCAGAGCTTCGAGCACCAATACCCGCACTGCTGGCGTTCGAAGTCGCCGGTCGTCTTCCGCGCCCTCGACCAGTGGTTCGTCGGCCTCGACCGCGGCGGCCTGCGCGCCAAGGCCCTCGCTGCCGTCGGCCAGGTGAAGTGGATCCCCGCTAGCGGGGAGAACCGCATCCGTGCCGCCTTGGAAGGCCGCCCAGATTGGTGCATCTCGCGTCAGCGCGCTTGGGGCGTGCCGATCCCGTCGTTCTATTCGCCCTCGACCGGCGAGTCGTACCTCGACGCCGGCGTCGTCCGCCACGTCGCCGCTCAGGTCGCCACGCACGGCGGCGATTGGTGGTGGGCGTCTTCCGTCGAGCAGGTCCTCGCGGGCGCACCGGTGCCGGCCGCTTGGCCGAAGGACCTGCGCAAGGGCACCGACACGCTCGACGTGTGGATCGACTCCGGCTCCAGCCACCTCGCCGTCTGCGCCCGCCATCCGGACCTCCATTGGCCCGCCGACCTCTACCTCGAAGGCTCCGACCAGCACCGCGGTTGGTTCCAGTCCTCGCTCTGGACCGCCATCGCCGTGAAGGGCAGCGCGCCTTACCGTTCGGTCCTGACGCACGGGTTCGTCGTCAACGAGAAGCGCCAGAAGATCTCGAAGTCCGACAACCCCAGCGGCAAGCCGCAGACGGCGGACGATTACGTCAAGAAATACGGCGCCGACATCGTGCGCCTCTGGGTCGCTTCGGAGAACTACCAGAGCGACATCCCGATCTCCGACGCCATCTTCGACACGATTTCCAACCAGTACCGCGGTATGCGCAATTCGTTGCGCTACCAGCTCGGCAACCTCTACGACTTCGACGCGGCCAAGGATGCTTTGCCCCTCGCGCAGTTGACGCCGATCGACCGCTGGGTCCTCGTCGAGACCGCCAAGCTGATCCGCGAGGTCACCGACGCCTGCGACCGCAACGAGTTCCATCGCGCCGCGGCCGCCTTGGCCGGGTTCACGACGGGCACGCTGTCGGCGACCTACCACAATGTCGTCAAGGACCGCCTCTACACGACCGCGCCCAATGACCCGCTCCGCCGTTCGACGCAGACCGCGCTCGACCTCGTGCTGCGCGCCTACCTCAAGCTGATCGCGCCGTTCGTCCCCTTCACCGCGGACGAGGCGTGGTCGCACCTGCACGCCCGCACCGAGTACGTCGACGGCGCGTGCGTCCACCTGCAGGACTGGCCGGCCGTCGACGCCGCCTGGGAAGACGCCGCCGGGCTCGCCGCCCACGCCGCCGTGACCGCCATCCATGCCTTGGCCGCCCAGGTCAACGTCCCCATGGAGCGCCTCCGTCAGGAGAAGAAAATCGGCCAGTCCATGGAAGCCGCTGTCGTGGTCACCGGGGACCCGGCCGACCCCGATTTCGCCCTCCTTTCGCAGCATGCCGGCCTTTTGACCGAACTTTGGATCGTCTCCGCGGTCACTTTGCAGCCCCAGCCCAAGGCCCCGCTGGCCTTCGCCGTCGACCATGCCCCTGGGGTGAAGTGCCCGAGGTCTTGGCGATGGGTGCCTACGCTTGTGGACGCCGGAAAATTCGGTATGGTATCTCCACGGTGCCGCGACGCCCTCGCCGCCAAGTATCCGCAAACCTAACCACTCCTCTTCATGCCCAAGAAACCCGCCCCTAAGAAGCCTGTCGCCAAGCCCGCCGCCAAGGCCAAGCCCATCGCCAAGCCGGTCAAGAAGCCTGCAGCCAAGGGGACGCCGCCGGCCGCGAAGAAGCCAGCCGCCCCGGCTAAGCCGGCGGTCAAGGGCAAGGTCGCTCCTCCCGCCAAGGCTTTGCCTGTGAAGGCTGGCAAGGTCGCCGGCAAGCCGGCCGTCGTCCTGCCGCCCGCCAAGGGCGCGAAGGCCCCTGTCGTCGCGGCCAAGCCCGTCAAGGGCGCCAAGAAGGACACCAAGGCCGAGCACGAGAAGCAGAAGCAGCTCCTCGACAAGCACCGCGGCCTGCATGACCAAGCCGGTACCCCGGATGCCCCGGTGCGCGCCAAGCTGCAGTTCTTCACGTTCGCCGACGTCCTCGAGCACCTCAAGAACCGCAAGCGCGAAGGCTCCAAGCTGAACCTCTGGGTCCCTGAGGAAGAGCGCAAGGCGCGCGAGAAGGCCGCCACGGCCGCCCGCGAAAAGGGCCACAAGTCGCACAACATCGCGGCGGCTTCGATCGCCGACCTCTTGGGCGGCGTGAACCCGTTCCGCAAGGGCGGCGGCATGGTCGACGAATCCAAGCAGATCCCGGAGAAGCTCCGTCGCTACTACCACCTGCTGGTGGCCATGCGCGAAGCCATCCAGAAGGGCTTGGCCTTCCACTCCGAAGAAGCCCTCAAGAAGAACGGCAAGGACGACGCGGGCGACCTCTCCGGTTACTCCCAGCACTTGGCCGACGCCGGCACGGATACCGCCGACCGCGATTTCGCCCTGTCGCTGATCTCCAACGAGCAGGAAGCCCTCAAGGAAATCGCCGATGCCATCGAGCGCCTGAAGTCGGGCAAGTACGGCGTCTGCGAAATCACCAACAAGGCCATCCCGCATGCCCGCTTGATGGCCGTGCCTTTCACCCGCTACTCGCTCGAAGGCCAGAAGGAGCTCGAGCGTAACCGTCGCGCGCACCGTCGTCGCGGCAACAACCCGCTCGGCGAAATCGGCGATGAGGTCGGCTTCGGCACCGGCGGTGGTGGCGGCGAAGAAGACCAGCCTGAGTCTTGAGCGCCGGGTCCTTCTGGTCGTCCGGCACTTCCCGCTGCGGTTCGAGAACGATTGGGTCTATCAGCTATGCGAAGACCCGGAGCGCTCGCCCATCGCCGTCTTCCCTTGGCTCTGGATCGTGCATGTCGGCAACAAAGGCGCGGCCTGGGGCTTGGGCGCGCAGTACGATGTCCGCCCGTTCCTCGTGTTCTTGGCCTTGGCGGTCTTGGCGCTGGTCTGGCGCTGGCGCCATCCGTTGATGCGGGAACTCGCCGGAGGGCAGTTGGCTTTCGGCCTCTTCGTCGGAGGCACGCTGGGCAACGTCCGCGACCGCCTCTTTGGCGACCACGTCGTGGACTTCATCGACGTGCATTTCCCGGGCTATCGTTTCCCGGCCTTCAACGTCGCCGACTCCTGCATCTGCGTGGGCGTCGTCATCTACCTCTTCATGTCCTACCGGCAGGACCACCTGCGGCGGGAAGCCATCGCCTCGCATGCCGGCGAGGACCAGCCCCGCGGCTAGCATGGACGCCGTGCGCTTCGATGTGGCGGCGCATCCGGGCGCCCAGGCGTACAAGCTGCTCGCCGGGCTCGTCGTCCCGCGGCCCATCGCCTTGGTCACGACGGTCGACGCCCAAGGGGTCGTCAACGCCGCGCCTTTCTCGTTCTTCAACGTCATGGGCACCGAACCGCCGTTGGCCGTGCTGGCCCCCGGCGACCGCGATGACGGCACGCCGAAGGACACCGCCGCCAACCTCTTGGCCAACGGAGAATGCGTGATCCATCTCTGCGACGAGCCGCTGGCCGACCAGATGGTGGCCTGCGCGCGCGCCTTGCCGCCCGGCGTCAGCGAAGTCGTCCGCGAACGCATGGCGACGCGTCCCGCCGAGCGGGTCCGCCCACCGATCCTGAGCGCTTGTCCGGTCGCCTTGGAATGCCGCGTGCTCGATGTCCGGATGTATGGCGAGAACCGCGTCGTGGTGGTCGAGATCCTCTTGGCGCATGTGCGCGCGGGCATCGCCGACCCCGAGACTTGGCGGGTGGACTATGCGGCCTATGCGCCGATCGGGCGCATGAACAGCCCGGACGGCTATGTCCGCACGCGGGATATCTTCCGCAAGGACTTCCCGCGCGCTTAGGCCGACTTGCCGAGCCGCTTCACCACGGTCGCGAAATCGTCCGGCAGCGGCGCCGTCAGGTCGACCGGCGTGCCGGCCACGTTGCCGTGGATGCGGCCCAGATGGAGCAGCAAGCAGCGGTGCAGCGGTTTATCTTCACCTTTGTTGAGGCGGCCGCGGCGCGTCGTGTCGGTCAGCGTGACGCGGCCCGAGCGGGCGTATTCGAGTTCGCCGGCGATGCGGAGCCCGCATTCGTTGGCATGGGCGCGGATCTGGTCGCGGCGCGGGAAGCGCGTGGTGGCCGTCCAGCGTCGCCAACGGTTGAAGATCTCGCCGCCCTGGAAGGTCGTCTCGGCCTGCTTGCCGAGGCGATGGGAGACGAAGGCGCGGCCGCGGGTGTCGTCCATACCGAGGGGCAGGTCGCAGAGCCCGCCTTCGGGCGGAGCCTCTTCCGTGCGCGCGATGAAGTCGTAGGTGAAGTTCAGCTGGAAGGAGCCGATGGCATCGCGCCATGCCGCGAGGGCGCTGGTGCGGTCGGCGAGGACAAGCAGGCCGGAGACCTGGGGTTCGGGGCCGAAGGCCACGGCGGGCTCCTTGAGTCCAAGCCGGACCATCTCCGGCTTCTCGAGTTGGAGTTGGACGCGCAGTTCACCGACCAGGTGGGCGGCGTTGTCCTGCCACGGATGGTCGTCGCTCGGCAGGTTGACTGGCTTGTTGAGTGCGACCCAGCCGGGCCCGTGCGCGAGGACGTCGAGCCGCAGGGGGGCTTCGCCGAAGACGCCGGACGGGAAACCGATCGAGGAAGGGAACGCGCTCATCCTAAAACAAAAAACCCCGGCGTCTCAGACGGCGGGGTTGTGGAGAAGCCCGGAAGGCATCTCTTACTTCTTGGCGGCAGCCAGCTTCTTCGCGAGGCGAGCCTTGATGCGGTTCGCCTTGTTGCGATGGATGACGCCCGACTTGGCGGCCTTGTCGGCGGCGGAGGCCACGGCGGCAGGGTTGGCGGAAGCGGCGCCGGCGACGAAGCCCTTGACGAGGGTCTTGAGGCGGGTGCGGACGATCTTGTTGCGGGCGGCGCGAGCAGCGGTCTGGCGGATGCTCTTCTGGTTAGCTTTGATGTTGGCCATGTGTGTCAGTAGGGAAGCCGTGGGCAGCCCTCGGAGTCAACGCGGATTTAACGATTTCGCCCCCGGAGCCGGGGGCGTCGTCAAAATTGTCCTGCTGGTGGAAGGGGTGGGATTCGAACCCACGAACAGCGAAGCTGAACGGATTTACAGTCCGCGACCTTTAGCCACTTGGATACCCTTCCGGCCAGTAGGAAGGGCTTATTTGGCAGTCCGAGGCTTCCATGACAAGCGCTTTCCCTCGCTTTTGGCGGTTCAGGCCACGAAACGCCGAAAGGCCTTCACTCCCCGCTGTTTTTGGCCCATTCAGGGACTATGGAGTCTGGCCCTATCATCGTCCTCATCGATGGAGACTGTGCTCTGTGCAACCGGACGGCCCAATGGTTTGCGGCCCGCGACGCCCGTGGGGAGATGGTTTTCGCCACGAACACGGGGGAGACGGCCTGTATCCTTGGTGAGCCCCCTGGGGGCGACCCAGGCACGGTGGTCGTGTGGGTGGGGTCGCGGCGTTTGGTCCGGGCGACGGCCGTGCTCCGGATGCTGCGGAGCCTCGGCGGCGGCTGGGGCTTGCTCGCTCGCTCGGTCTCGTGGGTGCCGGCATTCATGGCGAATGCCGTCTATGATTTCGTCGCGCGTCGCCGTCATTGGTTCGGTCGGCCGGCGGCCTGTACGTTCTTGAGCCCCGAGCATCTCGCGGATTAATCTCGGCGGATGAGGATCCTGCTGACCCTGACGTGCGCGCTGCTGCTGGCTGGCTGCGGCGTCTTCAAGACGTACGTGCAGAACGATGCGCAGGCACAGATGGAACGCGACAGCGCGGAGCGACAGGCCCGCCTCAAGGCCGAAGGCAAACTCAACGCCCAGGAGCTGGAGGTGGTCTCCAGCCGCATGGGGTGGGTGAAGAAGGAGCCGAACGGACTGCCCGACGCCTTGTCCGTGGAAGAGATGGAGCGCCGCGCCAAGGCGGCTGAGGCGAAGAAGCCTTAACCCGTCAGGCTTGCAACCCGCCTTCGGCGCCACACGCTGGCCTCGCCCCGATGTTCCTCTACGTCCTCAAGCGGCTGGCCGAAATGATCCCCGTCCTCTTGGTCGTGGTCGTCGCCACCTTCTTCTTGGCGCATGCGGTGCCCGGCGGTCCGTTCGACAAGGAGCGTCCCATGCCGGCCGAAGTGAAGAAGCAGGTCGAAGCCTATTACGGCCTCGACCAGCCGCTCTACGTCCAGCTCGGCAACTATATCGGCAACCTCGCGCAGGGGTCCTTGGGGCCTTCGATGAAGTATCCAGGTTGGTCGGTGAACCAGATCATCGGCGCGCGCATCCCCGTCTCCGTGGTCTTGGGGTTGGTCTCCCTGCTTATCGCCATCCTCGTCGGTATCCCCGTCGGCGTCATCGCGGCCTCGCGGCCCAATACCTGGATGGACCGCGTGCCCATGGGTTTCGCCCTCATCGGCATCTGTGTGCCGTCGTTCGTCTTTGGGCCGTTGCTGGCTTTAGTCTTCTCGCTGCAGCTCGGGTGGTTCCCGCCCTGCGGTTGGGGCTCGGCGTCGCACCTCGTGCTCCCTGCGCTCGCCTTGGGCTTGATCACCGCCGCGCCGTTGGCGCGGTTGACGCGTGGTGAGCTCATGGAGGTCTATACCTTGGATTACGTGCGGACCGCGCGGGCCAAGGGCGTTTCGCCCATGCGCGTGCGCTTCGTCCATGCGTTGCGCAACGGCATCCTGCCAGTCGTCACGTACCTCGGTCCCGCCGCCGCCGCCTTGGTCTCGGGCTCCTTCGTCGTCGAATCGCTGTTCGACGTCCCTGGCGTCGGTAAGCTCTTCGTCACCGCGATCATTAACCGCGACGTCCCGGTGATCCTCGGCACGACGTTGCTCTACGCGGTCGCCTTGCTCTGCCTCAACCTCGTGGCCGACCTCGCGAAGGCCGCCCTCGACCCGCGCACCGCGCGCGACCGCCGATGAGCGCCGCCCCTGCGAACGTTTCCGCCCCGACCGAAACCGGTTGGCAGCGCTTCCAGCGGGACCGCACGCCGGTCATCGCCCTGTGGTTCCTCGTCGGCATCGCCGCCTTGTGCTTCAGCTCGCCGCTGCTCACGGCCTTGCACTGGTTGCCCGACTACAAGGCCCAGGACCTCGCGCTCGGCCCGGTGGCCCCGGGCGCCGGGCATTGGCTGGGCACGGACCTCTTGGGCCGCGACCTGCTCGCGCGGCTGCTGCAAGGCGGGATGATCTCGATCTCGGTGGGCTTGATCGCCACCGCCGTCGCCTTGCTCGTCGGGGTGATCTACGGCGTCGTGGCCGCGGAGATCGGCGGCCGCTTCGAGGACCTCGCCATGCGCGTGGTCGACATCGTCAGCACCTTGCCGCTGACGCTCATCGTCATCCTCTGCACCGTCGTCTTCGGCCAGAACATCTGGATGATCTTCTTGGCCGTGGGGGGCGTCTCCTGGCTGACGATGGCCCGCATCGTCTGCACGAAGACCCGTTCCCTGAAGAACCGCCAGTTCGTCGAAGCCGCGGTCTCCCTCGGCCAATCACGTCCTGGCATCGTGCTCCGCCATTACCTGCCGAACCTCTCCGGCACCATCGCGGTCTACGCGACCCTCACCGTCCCGGGCGTCATGCTGCTCGAAGCGTTCGTCAGCTTCTTGGGCCTAGGGGTGAAGTCGCCCATGACCTCGTGGGGCATGATGATCAAGGAAGGCTCCGATGTCATGGAGCAGTGCCCTTGGCTGTTGATCATCCCTTCGGTCGTCTTCGCCGCGACCTTGCTCTCGCTCAGCTACCTCGGAGATGGGCTGCGTGACGCCTTCGACCCGCGCACGGCCAAGAAATAAGATGCCCATTCGACGTTACATCGTGATCAAGGCCGACGGCTCGGAAGGCGACGAATTCGAAGTCGACCTACCGGCGGAGGCTCCTGACTTCACCCAGCACCCGGTGACCCGGGAAACTTGCCGGCGAGTGCTCGTCACGCCCAGCCTGACGATTCGTTACGGCGAAGGCGCCATGAAGCAGGCGGTGTCCGAGAAGCGCCTGGCGCAGGCTGGCTTCCAGAAGCTGGAGAAGAACGGCGACGGTGGCTGGACCAAGGTCAACTAAGCTAGGCCGCTGAACTCCCCAAACGAAACACCCTGCCGTTGGGCAGGGTGTGACGTCGTCAGGGTGGGCGTTTCCGCCGTGTAGAGGGGACTTAGGCCTTCGGGGCAGCGGCGGCGGCAGCGCGGGCACGCTTCACGAGCGACTTCGCGGTGTCGGACGGCTGGGCGCCGAGCTTGACCCAATGGTCGACGCGCTCGACGTTGATCACGAGAGGGGTGGCCTTGCCGCGGGCGGCAGGGTTGTAGTGGCCGAGGACTTCGACGAAGCGACCGTCACGGCGGATGCTCTGTTCGGCGACGACGAGGCGATAGGTCGGCTCGTTCTTGGTACCGAAGCGTTGGAGGCGGATGCGTAGCATAGTGATGGAGAAGTGGGAGGGAGATTCCGGACGTCTGGGCGAGCCAAACGAGGGATGTGGAAAGACGCAGGCGGGGAGGGGGGAGTCAAGCCTGCAGGCGGTGATTTCGGAAAAATATTGAGGGGGTGTGCGCGGCTTAAAATCACCATAGACAGGCTAAGTGACTTATCCACAGGGGGTTGATTTGCCCGATTGCAGTCGATTGTCGGGCTAGGTGTTGGTACCTAGGTATTAAAAAGCCCCGCAAGCGGGGCTTTTGATCGGCTCGAGGAGAGCTTACTTGACCTCGGCGGCAGCCGAAGGGTCGTAGCGCTTTTCCTTAACCTTGGTGGCGGACTTGCCGTGGCGGTCGCGGAGGTAGAAGAGGCGGGCCTTCATGACCTGGGACACGCGCTCGACTTCGATCTTCTCGATGTTCGGGGAGTGGACCGGGAAGGTGCGCTCGACGCCTTCGCCGAAGGAGACGCGGCGGACGGTGAAGGTTTCCTGGACGTTGCCGCCCTTGCGGGAAATCACGATGCCCGAGAAGACCTGGGTGCGCTCTTTGTCGCCTTCGCGGACCTTGGTGGAGACGCGGACGCCGTCGCCGACCTTGAAGGAGTCGTCGCCGCGGCCGGTCTTCAGCTGCGATTGGGTGGCGTATTGGAGGAGGGGATGGTTGCTCATGGCTGGTGTTCTTGGTCTTCCAGTAGGTCGGGCCTGCGGTGCTTTGTCTTCTCGATTTGCTTTGCCCGGCGCCACTTTTCGATTTCGGCGTGGTGTCCTCCTAGGAGGACCGGGGGCACCTCGAGACCATCATAAACAGCGGGTCTGGTGTACTGCGGAAAGGCGAGCAACTTGCCGTTGTAGCTATCCCCAGTCAAGGAGTTTTCCTCGCCGAGGACCCCAGGGATCTGCCGCCCGATGCAATCCACGAGGACGCAGGCGGGGAGGGTGCCATTGGTCAAAACATAGTCCCCAATCGAGATTTCGCGGGTCACCTTGCGGTCCCGGAAGCGCTGGTCGATGCCTTCATAATGCCCGGAAACGAGGATTAAGTGGCTTTTTTGGGCTAATTCGCGGGCGAGGGGGTTGGTCAGCTGCTCCCCGTCGGGGCAGAGGTAGATGACCTCACAGTCGGGCGTAGCCAGGGCGTCGACGGCGTCAAACAGGGGCTGGCAGGTCATCAACATACCCGGGCCACCCCCATAGGGGATGTCGTCCACCTTCCGGTGCTTGTCCTTGGAATACTGCCGGAGGTCGTGGGCCTTGAACCCGATGGTCCCCTTTTCGATGGCGCGGCCGATGACGGACTCCTGGAGGAAGCCGTCGGCCATGGCCGGGAAGAGGGTGAGGAGGTCGATGCGGATGGCCACGGCGATGTCTGGCCATCCAACGGGAGAAAGCCGCCCGAGGGCAAGCCTCGGAAACGGGCTTACTTCTGCTTACGCAGGTTCATGCGGGTCTCGGGCTCAGCCGGGACCGGCTTGCCGACTTCGTCGACGGGGGACGTGAAGAGGTAGCGCCAGACGTCTTCCTGGAGCGGCACGCCCTTGGCGTCCTTGGGCGGGTTCTTGCCGACCTGGACGAAGCCGTGGGCTTTGTTGGCGTCGCCTTTGACGTCGTACTTGGTGATCAGGCGGCGCGAGTTGCCGAAGGGATACTTCGCCTCGTCGGTGTTCACGATCGGGCCGAACTTGTTCAGGCCCATGAGGAGCCAGGAGCGCGGGTAGTGGTCGCCGCTCCAGCCGCCGTCGAGCACGTGGCTGTAGCCGAAGAAACGGTTGGACGGCGTTGCCGACGGCAGGGCTTGCCAGTCGTCGAGCTGGTCGCGCGGGCCGCAGAACATGACGATGCGCGCGCACTTCTGGGCGATGCCGAAGCGGGCCGACGAAGTCGCGCCGTGCGAGGCGCCGGAGACGATGACCTTCTCCCAGTCGAGCGCCTTGCCGTCCTTGGTGAGGAAGAAATCCCAGTGACCCTGCGGGTTGGATTTCGTCAGCGCCTTCACGAGTTGGTAGGCGCGTTCCTTCATGCTATCGGGCACGGGGATGTCGATGTCCTTGGAGGCGTCGACGCCGGTCAGGGCCTCGAGGCGGATGTTGCCGAGGTGCTGCGAGTCATCGAGCGGCTCGGTGTTCAGCTTGCTGAACCATTCGCGGGCGTAGGCGACCTGGATGTAGTGCAGGCCGTAGCTATTGACCTTGTCGGCCAGCGGCTGGCTGTGGCCCATGAGCCAGATCACCAGTTGGCCGCGCGGCGCGACGCGCGTGTCGACGTTCGCGTGTTCGGTGTCGGCGGGCTTGCCGGCGGCTTCGAGCACGAAGCCGACTTCCGGGTGCGACTTGCAGCGCGGGTCGATCTCGCTCGCGCGGAGGGTCAAGCTGTAGGCTTGGGGCTTGGGGTCGGCGAACTTGAGCGCCGGCGCCGGGGCCGCGAAGCTGGTCAGGGCGAGGAGGAGGGGCAGCAGGGACTTCATGGGGATGGGACACCCAAGCCCCCTCGGGCGTTCCCTGCAAACTTTCTCCGCTTACTTCGGCAGCTTGCCGTCCACCGCGTTCAGGGCCTGTTCGACGACTTCCTTCGGCGCCCACTGGTGGCCGCCTTCGAACTCGAAGACGTCGATGCGGGTGCCGAACGACTTCTTCAGTTTCGCGGCTTCCTTGTAGTTCATGTCGCTCTTGCCGAAGGTGCCGGCCACGGCCTTCACCTTGATGTCCTTGATGACGTAGGAACCGTCGGGGTTGACGTCGCTGCAGCCGGCGCCTTGGAAGATTAGTCCGCCGAACCCCGGGACGAGCGTCACGAAGAGCGAGCTCGCGCGGGCGCCGCCGGAAAAGCCGGTGGCGACCTTCTTGCCGTCGGCGACGCGCATGCGTTTCACGACGTCCTCGTGCGCCGACAGGAAGTTGCCGATGGTCGGCTCCCACGGGCCGTTCTTGGACTCCTCGAGCATGACGGCGATGTAGCCGTGGGCCTTGATCCAGTCGCCCATGGCGCCGAGCTTGGCCTTGCCGCTGGGGTCGGCGATGAAGATGGTCTTCCAGGTCTTCTTTGGGTCCGCCGAGTAGCCTTCCGGCACCCAGAGCTTGTAATGGTAGGTGCCCGACATCGCCGCGAGCTTGCCGGTGCCTTTGAAGGCGCAGGTGATGCGCGTCTCGGTGCCGTCCTTCAGCGCTTCGGTCAGCGGCGTCGGGGTGTCGTCGCCGCCTTTGGCCACGGCCTCGGTCTTCCCGGGGGCGAGTTTGGCGCCGGCGGTCGCGGTGCTGGCCGTCCCGCCTCCCGCGGCCACGGCGCTCGCGGTGGCCTTGGCCTTTTCGGCGTTGGTGGCGGCGGTCAAGGCCAGCGGGGCGCCGGCGAGGGCGAGGAACGCGAGGAGGACGGCAGGCTGCATAAGGATGAATGGATCAGCGGCGTTGCCGCTTGCCCTTCATGGCGGCGAACTTGGCTTTGACCTTGAGGGCGACGATGGCGAGCGAGATGGCCGCGAAGCCGGCGAAGAGGATGTTGCTGAGCTGGAAGCCGCCGAAGCTTTCGTCGACCTCCCCGTCGGTCGCGCCAAGCACGGGTCGGAGGCCGACCTCCGGTTTGGGGGCCGCTTTCGGGGCGACGGCGTTCACCACCGGCTCGCTGGTCTTGAGCAAGGAGTAGTAGGCGCCTTCGAACTTGGCCGCCCCATTGAAGGTGCCGGAGACGCTGAACTTCTGCCCTAAGGTGTGGCCGCTGCCTTGGATTACGACGGGCGTTGGAATGGCGACGTCCAGCACGAGCACGAGCTCGAGGCCGTCCACTTCCGTGCGGATGACCTGGACCAAGATGGGCTTGTCGGTCGAGGATTCCGCGTGCTCGGTCTTGATGCGGGTGCGCAGCGCATCCAGTTCCGCCTGGTCTTCGGGGCTCATCCCGCCCTTCGTCGCCGTCGGCTTCGCGGGGGCGACCGGGACTGCGCTGTCCGTCGCCATCTTCTGCCGCAGTTGCTCGAGCTCCGCGAGGTCGTCGCTGGAGACGGGCGTCGGGGCGGCCTTTTCCGCCGCGCCCAGGGCGAGGCAGAGGCCAAGGAGGAGTGGGGTCGCCCAGCGCATCTATTAAAGATAAGCAGACCGCAGGTCGGAGGGCAAGGATGGGCATGCATGCTTTGCGACTTGGAAGCCAGGCCGAGGTCTCCCTAATGAAGCGAGCCCATGAAGCCGCTCCCGCCCGTCCTCGAGGTCGCCCGCCTGCGCATCGCCCGCGAAGGCAAGGTCATCCTCAAGGGCGTCGATTGGACCGTGCGGGCCGGTGAGCATTGGGTGCTGCTCGGGCCGAACGGTTCGGGGAAGTCTTCGTTGTTGGCCGCCTTGACGGGCTATTTCGCGCCGACCGCCGGCCGCGTCTCCGTGCTCGGCGAGACGTTTGGCCGCAGCGATTGGCGTGAGCTGCGCCGACGCATCGGTTTGGCCGGCCCCTCGATTGCCGCCATGGTCCGGCCCGCGGAGCCCGCCTTGCATGTCGTCGCCGGCGGCGTCGATGGGGTCATCAACCTCTGGCGCCGTCCGTCCGCCGCCGTGCTGGCGCGGGCCCGCCGGATGCTCCGTCAGCTCAAGGTCGGCGCGTTGGCGTCGCGTCCCTACGGGCACCTCTCGCAGGGCGAACGGCAACGCGTGCTCATCGCCCGCGCGTTGATCGGCCGGCCGGCGTTGCTCATCTTGGATGAGCCTTGCGCCGGCCTCGATCCGGCCGCGCGCGCGGATTTCCTGGCCTTGCTGCAACGGCTCCCGCAGGTGGCGGCGGGGACGTCCATCGTGCTCGTCACGCACCATGTGGAGGAGATCGTCCCGGTCTTCACGCACGCGCTCCTGCTGCGTAACGGCGCCAAGCAGGCGGCCGGGCCCGTCGCCGAGGTGCTGCGCCGCCCGCAGTTGGCCCGGTTGTTCGGTCGCCCCGTCGTGCTGGGCAAGACGCGCGCCGGTTGGAGCCTGCGGACGCGGTAAGGCCGTCCGCCAGGTGGGTTTCGGCTTTGCCTTCCGCCTGACTTCCTTCTTCTTGTCCCTTTCCGATGCCCTCGCCTTTTGAAAACCTGCTCCCTCGCTACGACGCCGTCGTCATCGGCGCCGGTCTGGGCGGGATGACGGCCGCGAACAACCTCGCGAAGTTCGGCCGTAAGGTCCTCCTGCTCGAGCACCACTACCAGCTCGGTGGCTTGGCGACGTTCTTCAAGCGCGCCGGCGGCCACGTCTTCGACATCTCCCTGCACGGCTTCCCCCATGGGATGATCAAGTCGACCCGACGTTACTGGACGAAGGAGATCTCCGACCGCATCCATCAGCTGCACGACGTCCGGTTCATCAACCCCGACTTCGACGTGCGCACGACCTTCGACCGCACGGACTTCACGCGGATCATGATCGAGCAGTTCCGCATCCCGGCCGAGACCGTGGAGGCGTTCTTCGCGCACCTGCGCGCGATGAACTACTACGACAACGACCCGCGGACGACGCGCGAGCTGTTCGAGCAGTTCTTCCCGGGCCGCCCCGACATCCAGCGGCTCCTGCTCGAGCCCATCGCCTACGCCAACGGCTCCACCCTCGACGACCCGGCGATCACCTTCGGCATCGTCTTCTCGAACTTCATGTCGAAGGGCGTGTTCATCTTCCAGGGCGGCACGGACACGATGATCAACCTGATGACGGCGGAGATGAAGGCCAACGG